>JAUXAH010000098.1 GCA_030614945.1 Phycisphaerae bacterium | reverse complement strand
ACCAACAGCCAAATATGGCGGGTATTAGAATAGTTTTCTTTGCCCTGATAGCCCACTTTCCACCAGGGTGCACCCGGCGTGGTTGCAACAGCGGGCAGTTGATCGTCGTAGTCGGAAATGTAATTGCTCAGGCCTTGAAAGATACTGCCCAATTGCGTCCGGCAGCGGTGCTCCCAGGATTTTTGACGGGCGAACTTCAAAGGTGCAAACAGAACCCCCGCGATGACCAGAATCACTGCCGCTGTCGCTGCCATTTCGCCTAAGTTACGCCAGAACCGACTCTTAGCGGTAACTTTTCTGGCCTGTTCGGTGGCAAGTAACTGCTGGAGCTGAAGTTGGCTTGAACGTGCAAAATTGTTAAGTCGCCAAATTGTGCCCTCTGCCAGGTCATCCGGGCAGGTTTCGGGCTCCAGACTATCAAGTGGTGCAAGAGCGGCTTTGAGCTTTGAGTGAATTCCGGCAGCTTCTTCGCTTGAGGATATTAACGCCTCGGCTTCGGCGGTTTCTTCTTCGGATGTTAAACCTATACAGTAGTCAAATAACAGTTGTTTTTGCTGGTTGTTTAGTAAGGTCATTTAGTTTTTTTGCTCCCGACTGACGCTTTCCAGTCTTTGGCGAAACGGCCGACGGCTGTGTGCAGTCTGCTTTTAACCGTCCCGATAGGTATACTTAAAATCTGGGTCATTTGTTTGTAAGAAAATTTGTTAAAATAGGCCAAAATTAATATTTCCTGCAGATTTTCCGGCATATTCGCTATAATCTGTCCTACTCGCGAGGCGGTTTCGCTCTTTTCCAGTTTTTCGTAAGGCGTTGTTCTGTCAGAACTAAGGGTGTTCAGGACGTCATCGAACGACAAATCCTGCGATTCAGCGATAGTGCCTATTGGGATGGCGGCTGTTCGCTGGTATTTGCGAAGGGCGTCCCTGGCTTTATTGGCGGCTATAGTGAACAGCCAGGGGTGCAAAGGCCGGGTGGCATCGAAGCTGTCCCTGCTGGTGAATAACTGCAAGAAGGTCTCCTGAAAGACGTCTTCGACCATATCCCGGCGGTTCAGGAACCGGCTTAAAAACGTATAAAGACCGTTCTTATAACGATTTACGATTTCACGGAATGCGGCTTCCTCGCCGGCCGCGTAGCGGTCGAGAAGTTCTGCATCGGTTAGTTTTTTCAAAACGGGCTTCATAATTCAACTCTGGAAGAACCACAGAAACAATCATATTATAGGTGATTTGGAGGCGGATTAAAATCTTTATCAAGGGGCATTTGGAGAAAACAGTGGAAATAATTGTTGTTGAATCGTAAGGGGGGATTGGGTTTGTATCTCGTATCTCGTATTGCGTATTGCGTATCGCACTGGGGGATTGGGTTCGTATCTCGTATTGCGTATTGAGTATAAATTAGAATACCTAATCCGTCCTGTCTGGAGCCGGGCTGGACCGGGACGGCTTCGAAATGCGAAACAAATTCAAAATCCGAATTTTCAAATGTTCAAAACGTGCGTATCCGAGATTTCCCAAATAAGTCGTGATTGGTGGGCTCAAGCCCACCCTAAAGCTGCCCATCCTGCACCTATAGCTTTAGAGCACCTTCGTCTGTCCGGGCATTGCGATGGGGTAGCCGCCCTGGGCGTTGGGCTTGACCGGCGGGTCGGAGTCCATCGTGTACCGGTCCAGTCCCGGCGCCAACTCCAGGTTCGATGCCAGGGCCTGTTCCCAGGTGATCATCTTTCCGGACTCGGCGGCCATACGCCCGAGGATGCCGGCCATAGCGGCGTAGGCGGAGCGTTCGGTCTCGTTGTAGGGCTTGTCCTCGCGGATAGCCTCGAACAGCAGGTCGTGCTCAAGCTGGTACGCATTAGGGCGCGGCCCATCGTACTGCCAGATGAGGTTCTCGGAGGTCTGCTGGTGGCCTTTGAAAATGCGTGGCAGCCGGATCCCTTCGCCGAGAACGGCCGAGCCCTTTGCGCCGTGGATGACGTTGCCGAAGAAGGGCCAGCAGTTATCCATGTGCCGGCCTTGCGCGAACAGTCGGGTACCGTCAGGAAAGGTGTATTCCACTGCGTAGTGGTCGAACAACTGGTCGGGCTGTGTACGGACTTGTCGGCCTCCCTGCCCCTGAGCCGATACCGGCCAGGCGTTCTTGCACCAGCAGCAGACGTCGATGTTGTGTATGAGCCAGTCGAGGATAAAGCTGCCGTTGAGCCAGGTGAAGCAGGAGTAGTTTCGGATCTGGTGTGCCAGTTCGCTCGTTCCGGCTGCTTTCGGAGCGAACCTGAGCGGGCCGTGCTCGCGGTATGCCCAACAGGTGATGATTTCGCCGATGACGCCTTGATGTAGTTGGCGTATCGCCTCTTCCAGGGGCCTGTAGTGTCGACTCATCAAGCCGCTGGCAATCTTGAGATTCTTCTTCTTTGCGTTCTCACCGGCCTTTAGGACGCGGCGAATGCCCGGTGCATCGACGGCGAACGACTTTTCCATGAAGATGTGGCAGCTTTTGGCCACCGCGTATTCGAGGTGGATTGGGCGGAAGGCCGGAGGCGTGGCGAGGATGACAACCCCGCTCGGTGCGACGGCGTCGATGGCCTTCTTGTAGGCATCCAGACCGAGCAGCTGCCTCTCCTTGGGAACGTCGACCTGCTGGCCGAACCGTTTGGAGGAACTCTTCAGGCTCGGCTCCAGGCGACGGGCGAACACGTCGGCCATGGCGACCAGCTGGGTCGGCCCCTTGGTCGAGAGGGCGTTGACCGCAGCGCCGGTCCCGCGTCCGCCGCAACCGACCAGAGCGATCTTGATTGTGTTCTGCTCGGCGGCGTATCCCCGCGTGCCAATAGCGCCGGCCAGCGCTGCACCGGCTAAAGCTCCGGAGGTTTGCTTGAGGAACTGGCGGCGGGAGGTAGACGGTTTCTGAGTCTTGCTTTGTACATTCATGAAGTACTCCTTTCATTTTGTCTGATGACCGATAGTCACGTCGGAAGGCTTTCCGGCGATGCGTCCTCCTTTGCAGAAGGTATCATATGCCGACAAAGACGTCACCCATCTGGTCCTGTATATTATCCCAATGCCGATTCACACACATCAGGGCCTGGGCCTATCTATGATACGATGACCAGAGCCAAAGGTCAAGATGTTTCACAAATCCGCGCTGCACACGATGGGGATATCAGGGCGGTATCAGGAACAGCGAAATGGTGGGTGCGGCCCAGGCTACGTAGCTCACCAATTAGTTGATTCCGTTCCGTCCAAAGGCCGGACTTTCAGCACAACGGGCGCCGGATCTTCGATAGTGAGTAGTGAGCTAAAGTGAACTAAAGTGCCTAAAGTGAGCTAAAGTTGGAGGGCGAAGGACAGAGGACGGAAGACGGAGGGCGGAATGAATAGCGAATATTGAACAAGGAATATCGAATTATGAAGTTGAGATTGCCGCGCTCGGCTGCGCCTCGCTCGCAATGACAAAGACAGACGACAGACGACAGACGACAGACGACAGAGGACGGAGGGAAATTTGGGAAAAATTGTTGCAATTTTTGTTTTTGGGGGTTAGGATTTGGCTGGAATGAGCTCCGTTAGAAATTGTATAACGGGGCGAGGTTGTTATAAATGGCTGAGCCGGTCGGAAATCAAGATAAGGGCGGCGATACCGCTGTCAGTAAGGTGGTGAGCGATTTTGTCGATGGCCTGAGCGACGAACACCGTATGCTGGTCGTCCTTAAGGCGCAATTGTACGACGGGATGTGGGAGCCGATGCTCGATGACCTGCGAAACCGGCTGGCGGGTAAGCCGTATATATTTAAGCTGGCCAACCGAATAAAAGATGATATTAGACGCATTGAAGAGATGCAGGAATTCGAGGCCGAGCATAATATTGACCTGGCTGACTATGTGAAAGTGTAAAACGTAAAGCGTAAAACGTAAAACTATTGAATTTCAAGTTTGGGTTTGTGGGATAATAAGATGTTGTTTTTTTGTGAGGGTTTGGAGATGCTGAAGAAATTGCGATGCCGACCGGTCTTATTGGTGAGTCTTCTGGTTTTGTGTGCTGCGGCGAGCGGCGCAGCTGCGGAAGGCGGTTCGCCCAGCCCCTCTGAGGGGCGGGGTTCGCGATGGCTTGTTTCGCCGGAGCTGCTTGAACACGCCGGGCTGAAGCTATTGTGGCAGAATGAGCTGCCGATAAAGAAGATGGAGAGTTTAGAACGATTATATGCTCTTGGTGATTGTATCTATGCGCTATCGGACCGCAATTATATGGTTTCCTTGAGCAGGGAAAAGGGGGATGTGATGTTCAGCCGGCCTTTTGCGCCGGTTGGTTTTCCGGTGCTTGGGCTGGAGCTGTATGAGGATGAGCTTGTATCTGAGCTTATATCTATAATTGGCGGCAGGTTGATTGAGATTAACCCGGAATTCGGCACAGAGCGTAAGTCGACGCGTGTGGAGTTTGGCATAACCTGTCCAGCTGCTCGGAACAGCTCGCATTTTTATTTGGCCGGGACCGACAGGCGGATGCATACGTTACGTGCGGAGGACAAGGTTCAAGCTTTTGAGGTGGCAGCTGAGAATAATCCGATGATTACTTCGATTGTTGCCGGTGAGGATTTCGTTGTCTTTGGCACCGATGCGGGCAATGTGATAAGTATCACGCCGGACTGGCCGAGGCGGCTGTGGCAATTTGACGCCGCTGATAGTATTATCGGGCCGATTGTAAGGGATGGAGAATCGCTGTTTTTTGCCAGTAAGGATACGAATATATACAGGGTTGACGTAGTTTACAGGGCAGGGGTGGCTACGGAAAAGCTTGTCTGGAAGTATCAGACGGCGGCGGTGCTCGATAAGGCGCCGCGGGTAACGCCGGATGTTGTTTATCAGTATGTTCGCTATAAAGGTCTGGAGGCGATAGACAGAAAGAGCGGCAAATTTATGTGGCAGGTGCCGGAAGGCGTTGATTTGTTGGCTGAGTCGGCGGGAAAGGCATACGTGATTGCAAAGAAGGGTGAACTGGTGGTGATGGACAATAAGAAGGCGAAGCGGCTGTATTCGGTTAACTTTGCGAGGGTTTCGCGATATGTGGCCAATGTGGCGGATTCGAGGATTTATATTGCGGACAAGGCGGGGCGCATTGCCTGTATAAAGCCGATTGAATAGTTCGTAGTTCGTAGTTCGTAGTTCATAGTTCGTAGTTCATAGTTCGTAGTTCATAGTGTGGTGTCGATTCGCTGTGTACTGCGAGAGGCAAATTAAAATTAAAAGTTTTTGAGGAAAGAAATTCAAATGGATGTGAACCCCGTTAGAGGGACCCCGCTTCGCGGGAACCCAAATTCTATAATGGGGTGATAAAACGAGGTAACAATATGATGCAAAGAGGGAAAGTTTCTAACGGGGTGAAAATTAAGACGGCGTTGATAAGTGTTTCGGATAAGAGCGGTGTTGTTGATTTTGCGAAGAAGCTGAGTGCGATGGGTGTTAAGATAATCAGCACGGGCGGGACGGCGAAGAAATTGAGCGAGGCAGGGGTGAGCGTTGTTGGTATTGAGTCGGTTACCGGCTTTCCGGAGATGATGGACGGGAGGGTAAAGACACTTCATCCGAAAATACACGGCGGGCTATTGGGACTTCGGGACAAAAAGGAACATAGTGCCGCAATGAAAGAGCATAGCATTGAGCCGATTGATATGGTTTGTGTGAATCTTTACCCGTTTGAGGAGACCATTGCAAGGAGCGATTGCACGTTGGCCGAGGCGATTGAAAATATTGATATTGGCGGGCCGAGTATGATTCGGTCGGCTTCGAAGAACCATAAGTTTGTCACGGTTGTTACAAAGCCGGGACAGTATGAGCGAGTTATTGAGGAGATGGAGAAAAACAACGGTGCCGTGAGCGGGGAGCTGCGGAGCGATTTTGCACGGGTGGCGTTTGGGCTGACGGCTTCGTACGATGCTGCCATCGCAAAGTATCTTGACGGCAGGGGGGCGGTGGAGTATCCGGAGAAGGTTTCAATTGCGCTTAAGAAAGAAGCTACGCTGCGGTATGGTGAAAATCCCCATCAAAGTGCGGCATACTATAAGCTGGCAGCGAGCGGAGAGACATCTGTCAGCAGCGGGACTTTGTTAGAGGGCGGGATAGGTATCAGCTTTAATAATCTGCTGGATACTAATGCGGCGTTTGAGTTAGTGAAGGAATTTTCCGAGCCGGCGGCGGTTGTCGTTAAGCATCTTAATCCGTGCGGGTGTGCGGTTGATGATGATATCTGTGAGGCGTATCGAAAGGCGTATGAGGGCGACGTGGTTAGTGCGTTCGGGAGCATTATCGCGCTGAACAAGAAGGTGGACGTTGAATTAGCTCAGACGATTATGGAATCATACAGCCGATTCGGTAAGGCGAGAGGGGCCAGCGGGTTCTTTGCAGAGGTGATTATTGCGCCGGGATTTGAGCAGGATGCAATTGAAATAATCAGGACGCTGAAAGCGTGGGGCAGCAGGGTTCGGCTGGTAGAGACCGGGGCAATCGATAGGGCTAAAATCGATGGCGGCGAGTATGATGTTAGATGCATTATAGGTGGATTACTACTGCAAAAGAGAGATTTGGTTGGTTGGGAGGCGGATGTGCTGACGTACCCGACGAAGGCCAGGCCTACAAAAGAACAGCTTGAGGATTTGAGGATTGCGTGGCTTGTCGCCAAGCATACCAAGAGCAATACAATTGTGTTGGTCAAGAACAGGAAGGTTTTTGGTGTGGGGGCCGGGCAGATGAATCGTGTGGAGTCCGGGTTGATTGCGTTCAAGCACGCGGGTGACGAGGCGAAGGGCTGCGCGATGGCTTCGGATGCGTT
>JAUXAH010000149.1 GCA_030614945.1 Phycisphaerae bacterium | reverse complement strand
TGTAGCAGAAGGAGTATATTATGAGCTTGATTGTGAAATTTGCACTCGTTTTACCGCTGGTTGCCGTGGCGACGTTCGGTTGCGTAGAGCAAAAGCCCGTACGAATTGTCGTCTGGGATGAACGACAGCCAAAACAGCAGTCTATGTATGAAAACTTTCTTGGAAATCACATTGCCGACTACCTCCGCAAACAAGAGGGATTTTCCGTCCGTTCGGTTGGCATGGACGACCCTCAGCAGGGCTTGTCGGATGTGCTGCTCGATGATTGTGATGTTCTGATTTGGTGGGGGCATGTCCGGCAGGGTGAGATTTCCGTGGAGACGGCCCGGCGCATCGTCGAGCGAATCAAAGCCGGCAAACTCTCTTTCATCGTGCTGCATTCGGCGCATTGGGCGACGCCGTTCGTCGTGGCAATGGAAGAGCGGACGAAGCAAGACGCACTGGCTAAGCTCTCCGCAGCTGAACAGGCCAAAGCGAAGGTCGAGTGGGTGGGCAAATTCCAGCGTAAGCCACCCAGGCCTGATGCTGAGTTAACGCCCTCGGTATCCTGTGAAAAAGCACAAGACGGTACCACGCTGGTAAGGATTGTCCGGCCGAACTGCTGCTTTCCGGAGTACGCTGCCCATGGCAAGCCAAGCAAGCTCAAGACACTCCTTCGGCGCCACCCCATCGCCGGCGGCATTCCTCGCCAGTTCTCCCTTCCCCAGACGGAGATGTACGGCGAGCCGTTCCATGTGCCGGCTCCCGATGCCGTGGTCTTTGAGGAGACTTGGGAGGCGGGACAGCGATTTCGCAGCGGGGCGGTCTGGAACCTGGGCAACGGCAAGCTGTTTTACTTTCGACCGGGCCACGAGAACTTTAACGTCTTCCATCAGCCCGAGCCGTTAAAAATCATCGCCAACGCCGCCCGGTGGCTGGGAAATGACATCGCAAAGCGCAAGAGCCGGCAATGACAAGGGCACTGTCCTGAACAGGGCCGCTCTCAAGCAGTTATGGGTTTAATCACAATCATAATTATAGCCGTCGGCCTGGCAATGGACGCCTTTGCCGTCTCTATCGTTAGCGGCTCAGCCTGTAAGCAATTAAAGGTAAAACACGCTTTTCGAATTGCTGTTTTTTTCGGCGGCTTTCAGGCACTTATGCCGTTAATAGGCGCTCTGGCAGGGTTGAGCGTAAAAGAATACATAGCAAATTATGACCATTGGATAGCATTCGGCCTTTTAAGCGCGGTCGGCGGCAAAATGCTTTACGAATCATTCAAGATTAAACCGGCCAAAGAAAATTTCGACCCGTCCAATATCTTCATTTTGCTCGTTCTGTCGGTTGCCACCAGTATCGATGCCCTCGTCGTTGGCATAACGCTTCCGCTCTTGAGAGTTTCAATCGCACCGGCGGTGGTAATCATCGGCTTGGTAACGTTCGTGCTCTCGTATCTTGGCGTATTCATCGGCAAAAAATCCGGGCACTTTTTCGAAAGCAAAATCGAAGCCCTCGGCGGTCTCGTCCTCATCGCCCTCGGCCTAAAAATACTAATCGAGCATCTGTTTTTCCAAACCGTCATTGTAGTCGGATAAAAAAACAATATAATGGATACGCTGTTTCGCTGGTTTGAACAGCTGCAAAAAGGCCGGCAAATATCTTTAATTGCAAGCGACAGTTTTTATGGCTTCGAAAGTATATTTTATCAAAGCTTTTGTTAATGACGGCGAAAAAGTGATTTCCGAAAAGGCCCGCACGCTGTTTAAGGCAGGCGGATTCGCAAGCTGCTTTAAGGAAAACGATTTTACCGCTGTCAAGGTTCACGTCGGCGAAGGTGATAACAACACGCATATAACGGCCCCGTGCATTAAAGGATTGATTGACGAGCTGCTTGCACTGAAAACGAAACCGTTTGTAACCGACACAAGCACCCTCTATGTCGGCAGAAGGCATAATGCCATCGACCATACCATTCTCGCCGCCGAGCACGGCTTCTGTTTAGACACGCTTGGCATACCATTTCTTGCGCCGGACGGATTGTTTGGAACATCACAGACGCCGGTCCAGGTCAACGGCGAAATAAACAAGGAAGTTTTCATCGCATCCGACATTGTAAGATGCCAGTCGATTCTCTCAGTCGCTCACTTTACCGGCCACGTTGCCGCCTGCGCGGCAGGCACGCTAAAAACGTTGGGGATGGGCTGTGCAAGCAGAAAGGGCAAAATGAAACAGCACGCAGCACTTACGCTCAGTATCGGCGACGACTGCACACGTTGCGGCGAATGCTTTAACCACTGCCCCGCTGACGCTATCACGCTCGATGATGTCAAGGCCCACATCGACCGGGACAAATGTATCGGCTGCGCAGAATGTCTCGTGGCCTGCAGATTCAACGCCGTCAGATGTAATTGGGGCGAAGAGAGCGAAATACTGCAAAGGAGTCTCGCAGAACACGCGATGGGTGTCCTGAAAGGAAAAAAGAACAGTGCTGCATTTTTCAATTATATCATTTCAGTTACAAAAGATTGCGACTGTGTTAGGTCCCCGGACCTGGCCAGAATAATCGATGATATCGGCATAGCCGCCTCGACAGACCCGGTGGCCGTTGATAAAGCAACGCTGGATTTGGTCGAAAACAAAGCCGGTAAAAAACTGGCCGAATTGCTGGACAATGACGAACTCAGCCCGCATTATCAGATTGAGCACGCCGAGCGTATCGGCCTGGGAACCACCAATTACGAGCTTATAGGAGTTCATTAGCAGCGAAAATGAGCTTTTTGGCTGTCATTCTGAGGCGAAGTCGAAGGATCCGGCCTACAATAAAAATAACGCACCATAGCAAACATAAGATTTCTTGCTCAGAATCAAAGATTGTTAAATATTTATCTAATTTTTGCTTGCATTTGGCAGAGATGTCAGTACAATTTGTATTATGTCATTAGGCCAGATAATAAGAAAAAGGCGTGAGCAGTTGCGTCTGACGCTGGACGAGGTCAGCAGTCGCATTGGCTTTTCCAAGCCCTACCTGTCCACCATTGAAACCGACAAGGTAAAAAACCCGCCAAGCGATGAGCTTTTAAGAAAGCTCGAAAAGATACTTGAGTTTGAGCCCGGCCTGCTGCTGCACATCGCTCATATGGAAGGCTTGCCCTCTGATGTTCGTCAGGAATACGAATCTGCCGAGGCCGAAAACCAGAAATTGCGGCGGTTTATCAAAAATCTGAAGCTACGAAAATCTGATGCGGCCCAGCTCACCGAAATTCTTTCCCGGAGCAAATTGGACGTCGAGCAGGCCGGTACGTCTCTGGCGGCCGGCCGATTGGTGCCCGTGATAAACAAAGTTGCAGCCGGCTATCCGAGCGATTTCAACGATTTAGACTATCCTGTGGGTATAGCCGACGATTACGTTCGCTGTCCGGATTTACACGACCCGAACGCCTTTGCCGTCCGGGTGGTCGGCGACTCGATGGAGCCGAAGTTCCGAGAGGGTGACATTGTGATTTTCTCGCCCGTTGCCGAGGTGCACAATGGCGACGACTGCTTCATTCGTTTTGCAGAGCCGCACGAAACGGCCTTTAAGAGGGTCTTCTTTGAACCGTACAATAAAGTTCGCCTCCAGCCGAGAAACGAAAAATATTCCCCCACAATCATCGACGGCAAACGCATCAACGGCCTCTACCGTGCCATCATAAAATACGAAAAACTGTAGTCCTTTTTCGTATTTAGTAGAAAAAATCGAGCTACGAAGGACACAGAGGACTTTGGAAAAAGCCGAGACCAGTTCCGTTAGGCTAATTAATATTAGGAATTAACGAGGGGAGAAATGAGATGAAAAAACGATTCTTTTTATTGGTGTCACTTATAGCGCTGTTGGTCGTCTCCTCGGCTATGGTGGCTGGCTCTTTTAAGGTCAAAGCAAACAAAGAAAATGTAGTCGCCGGCAGACTTGAAGGCAGATGACAGCCTCACATTCCGTTGACCAAACGCCTGCTCGGGAAGCGATATCAACCGGGGCTCACCACGTCCAGCAGCTACATATCCTTTAGCGGTGAACCGTCGGTTGTCCAAAAGATACCTGCAAAGTATGAGAAATTCTTGAAGGACAAGACAATCTATATGGCTGGGATAATGACCCGGTGGGGTAAAGACTATCCGTTTATTCTTATTGAGCTGTTCGGCAATCCGCATATTGTCTATTTCAGAGAACGCGAGGGCGACCCCATGGGCGATACCGAATCCTTCAACGTAATGCCCGCCTCCGCAAAGGATAAACCAAACGACCTGCTTTTCATTGGCGGGGATTTCAGCAGAGAACCCTTCGCAGCTTATGAAAGAAAACAGAGAAGAAATGCTGTAATTCCACCCCAGGCAAAGCCGATTGCAGATTGGCTGGATTCAATCAAAGTCTCAAATCTGGAGTTGTTCAAGACTGTCTATTCTGAAAGAATGAAGGCCGGTTTTGAAAAGCAGGGTTGGGATAAGGTTTTCAGAGGGTATCAAAATGAATGGGAGACAGAACTTGGAGATTTTGAACTCACAGACTTCGACCTTTTCTTTGAAGCAGAGAACATGCCCAATGTATTGAAAATACAATTTAAAGATAAGCAATTGGGCTCATTACAACTAATCAAAGAAAATAACCTATGGAAAATTAATGAACGTTGAGACTATTGCTGCCATAATCAGCTAATGCTTTGCCCTGCGATGGCCAGAACCAATGCGAAGACTTTTGAAGCACCAGCTTGGTTAGCCCTTTTTGCTTGTCCGTGAAATAAACCCAAGGATCTTGGTATCAGTGGCCAGGGCTGGCCTTGTGCGTCTGAATCAACGGCAAGTCGAATTCGCGGGCGAGTTTTTCGTCCTCTTTTGCCTGCTCGGATAAAGGTTTGGTTTTGTCCGCTTGGTAGGCCTTTTTCCGCCAGCGGCGCACCCGACTAATCATTTTGCTCTCACGAGATTTCATCGCCATAGATTAACTCCTTCGGACTGACAATGCGAAGTCTGTGATGATAGCCTTCGAGAACAGCGACAGCATTGAAACGTTCTTCGCGTCTGATGTTTACAATATGTCTGAAATTCCACGAAACCAGCACATCCATCCCCTGAACAATAGCAATCGCGACGTGTCGAGCATCTTCCGGCCTGCCAGCAGGAACGACATTTTCACGAAGGAACGCTTCCGAAAGACTGTCCGCTTCCGGTAAGGTCGAGAGCAGCACCGGCTTGACGTCGCGAATAAGCTCTTCCAAACGTTTCCGTAACGGTGCATCGGCACGCCGGATTTCACCTAAAACCACCCTGGAAATATAAGGTTCAAAAGCTCGTTTTTTGCAAAGTTCAAAGAATGTTAATGTGTCAGCTCGATAGTCCGGCACGTCTTCGGCAAAAACGAAACTCCAGACACTGGTTTCAATGTAAACGTGAAACTT
>JAUXAH010000561.1 GCA_030614945.1 Phycisphaerae bacterium | reverse complement strand
ATGGACTGATAGCCCTGCTGGAATACAGGAGAGCCCACTATATTTATATCCGTATAGTTCAGCAGGAGCATCACCTTATGCATGGTCCCCAGCCCGTATCCGAAGCTCGGGGCTATCTTGCCCATGAATGCCCCCTTCTCTATGAGCTCCATCCTCTGGTCAATCCTGTTCCAGTCACCCTGGGTGAAGGCCAGGTAGGCAATGGAGTTGTTCAGGTACTGGTTAATCTCAAAGGTGTGCTGGCTTGTGAGTGATATGTTGGTAATTATGGATATCGGGGTAGTCTGGGCATAGATTAGTGCCTTCATTACATTGCCTGCATAGCTTGCCAGGTAATAATGCGTGGGGCCTGCAAAGGTTGCATTGCGCAGGGCAGAGGTTGCAGACTCGCCCTCTCCTGGGGAGGGTATGTAGGTATTGCCTGAGGTGTCGTTAATCCTGAACCTTATCTGGAGGGTATGGGCTGTTATTGTCCATACATTAAAGGTCTGGGATGTTTCCGCTGAGTCAGAGTCCCAGGAGAACCTGGCTGTTATTGTGTATAACCCTTCCCAGTCTGATGTGGAATTGGTGTCCTGGGTTGAATTGCTCCCTGTTGCAGGGATCCAGGTATTGTTATGGTAGTTTATGCTCACTGTTGAGCCGGAGTAATCGGTTATGGTTATGCTCAGGTTGCCTGTAACATTGTCATTCCCTATATTGGTTATGGTAACGGTTATCAGGGCGTCCTGGCCCTTCAGGTATGCGCTGGAATTGGTGGCTATTGCCAGGCTGATGTTCTTCAGGGCTGTTATGGTGAAGCTGTACAAATCCGAGGTTGTGAGGTTATCTCCGGTTTCATTGCCGTATATGAAGGTTGCATTTGCCCTGTAGGTTCCTGTTGGATAGGTCCCTGTGTTCCAGGTGAGGTTCTGCTCAGTTATATTGTAGAATGTGTCTGTTGTTACATTAGTGGAGATGACCTGGGCTACCTGGTCATCTGTTTCATTGGTTATGTCTATATTAAGGGTCCCGTTCAGGGTTAATCCTCCTGCAGCGGTTATGTTGCCCTGTATGGCCACCAGGGAGTTTGCATTATAGTAGGTTGCGTTTGTGGTTATGCTGATTGTGACGTTCTCCCTCTTGATTTCAAAGCTGGTGATGTTCTGGGATATTATCGAGCCCTGGTAATAGAGGTAGGAGTATATGGTGTAGGTTCCCTCTGAATTGGTCCCGGTGTTCCAGTTGGTGGAGTTCTCCCTGGTTTCCCCTGCCGGCAATGAGGCAAGGGTCTTGTTATCCGGGGTTCCCACCTGGGTTCCCCCTGCGTTCTTGACTACGGATTCCAGTATCAGGTCTGTAGGTTCAGTGGTTCCGTAGTTCCTTACCCTGTTGGTTATGTTGACGTCCTCATTGTATTCATAGGTTGAGGCATTGGTCGTGACTGTTAATTGTGTCATGTTGTATGTAGTTATTGTCAGGTTGGTCTCGGTCTGGACAGAGCCATCAGCCCAGGTATAGTTCGC
>JAUXAH010000536.1 GCA_030614945.1 Phycisphaerae bacterium | reverse complement strand
ATAATCACCTGAAGCATTTCAGTTAGTGTTGTTCTGGGCTCCCAGCCGATTGTTTCCTTGATTCGCTTCAGGCTCGGCATCCGCCGCATCATATCCGAAATTGCCCTTCCGTAAGCAATCTCGTAGGGAACAAATTCCTTCTTGCTTTTACTGCCCGTCATTTCAATAATTTTGTCGGCAAGGCCCTCGATCGTAATCTCTTCAGCCGAGCCGATATTATATACCTTCCCTACCGCCTCTTCGCAATTCATCAGGTTGATGACCGCCTCGACAAGGTCCCCAACGTAACAAAAGCACCGCCTTTGCCGGCCGGTACCATATATCAAAACCGGCTCATTCTGTAAAGCCCTTTGAACGAATCGAGGAACCACCATTCCATACTGACCCGTTTGCCTCGGCCCAATTGTATTAAAGAACCTCCCGATTACCACGCTCAGGCCGTACTGTTGATAAAAAGCCAGACCCAGAAATTCGTCTATCGCCTTACTGCAGGCGTACGACCACCGCGATAAACTTGTGCTGCCAAGCACAATATCGTCGTCTTCGCAGAAGGAAACTGCTTCGCTTTTGCCGTAGATTTCGCTGCTTGAGGCAATCAGAATCTTTTTCTTGAACTTATTAGCGGCATCCAATACCACCTCAGTACCGCCAATATTTGTCTCTATCGTGTGCACCGGCCTGTCGGCTATCAGCTTGACACCGACTGCCGCAGCCAGGTGATATATGACATCGCAGTGTTCTGCCAGCCGCTCCATCAATCCGGCGTTGCGGATGTCACCATCAACAAAATCAAAGCCGGAATACTTCTTGAAACTTTCAATGTTCTCTAAACTGCCCGTGCTGAGATTATCAACAACGGCTACCTTATTACCCCCTTTTAAGAGCCGTTCCGCCAGATGAGAGCCGATAAAACCTGCCCCCCCTGTAATTAATACGCTCATATTAGACCCAATAGTAACTAATCAATGCTACTCTGCGTAGTAGCAACGCTACGTAGCACGAGTCGTCAATTTTAACAGACTCCGTCCCCGTCGGTTGCCATAAAAATAAACACAGCCCAGGTGCTGTATCTAACCTTTTTGGGGATACTTTCTTTAAGCAGTCATAATATACGGATTTGACCGCCGGCTCTTATATAACATAAGTATCGGCAAATAAAGAACATAGCTTGAGTAAAGACAAAGCTCCGCTGTCTCCGGACATTTGCTTCCACGTCTCTTTCGGGAAACCTCCGATATCTGGTATCAGCCGATTTTGCTATGAAAATTATACGCTCTCAAAGCTCGATAAGTTCATAATACAGAACTACCAGTCTTTGGAAGCGTGAAGCGAGATACGAGACACACATTTCATAAGTACTGCGACTATACCGGTATTTCGACCGAAGCCCCAGTTCTTGCTTTCGCAAGAAGGCACGGGGGCGGAGCGGAGAAATCTATTTTTAGAAATCTTTCCTTTTTCGTATAGTCGTGTTATTTGTGAAACACGGTACGAGACACGCATTTACTTGAAGCCGCCGCCCTTTCAATGCCAAAAGTGTGTTTTTTATCGGCCTTTTACTTGAAGTTTCACTCGCACAATATTCGATATTCTTTGTTTCTTAGTGGCTGGAATTTAATCACTCCCCATAATACGAGCAGTACGT
>JAUXAH010000056.1 GCA_030614945.1 Phycisphaerae bacterium | reverse complement strand
TGCAGGGTCAATGATTCCGGCTTTGAACATATCGACTAACTGTCCGGTGTTGGCGTCGTAGCCGATGTTATTGCGTTTTTGGAGTTTTTCGAGAAGTTGAGCGACAACCACGTCGCCCTGGTCGCCGGAGTTATCCACAATTTGGCTTGTCGGCGTTTTGAGGGCTTTACTTAAAATGTCGAAGCCGAAGATATCTTCAAAGATACTGCCGATATCCTGCCACCTCATATGCGTGTAGTCACGCATTCCTATTCCGCGAAGACCTTCGTGGCCGAACTGGTCATATCGCCGGCGCTTCTCGGCGTCGCTCAAGACTTCGTAGGCCTCGGCGCATTCCTTGAACTTTGCCTCGGCCTGTTTATCATCGGGGTTCTTATCGGGATGAAACTTCATCGCCTTACGCCGATATGCGCGTTTTATATCGTCGGTAGAGGCGCTTTTACTTACCCCCAGAACTTCATAATAATCCCGCTTGGCCATAAGCTCGTATTGCGTATGTTGTATTGCGTATAGTACTGTCATTCCTGCGCAAGCAGGAATCTACTATCCCCTATCCGCTACCTTACCGCACCCGGTATTGGCTCTTTGTCTTTATCTTCATCTTTTAAGTCTGTTACCAGCACGTTGGTAGTCAACATCAGTCCCGCTACGGAAGCGGCCGTCTCCAATGCGGTTCTGGCAACCTTTGCAGGGTCAATGATTCCGGCTTTGAGCATATCGACGAACTGGCCTGTGTTGGCGTCATAGCCGGTATTACCATGTTTTTGGAGTTTTTCGAGAAGTTTGGCGATAACCACATCGCCCTGGTCGCCGGAGTTGTCCACAATTTGACTTGTCGGCGTTTTAAGGGCTTTACTTACAATGTCAAAGCCGATTTTTTCATCGCCTCTGGCTTTTGCTCTGGCCTTTTCCACCTGGCTGATGGCGCGGAGGAACACAACACCGCCGCCTGCGACGACGCCTTCTTCGGTCGCCGCTCTTGTGGCGTGCAGCGCATCTTCCAGCAGGTCCTTGCGTTCTTTCATTTCTGTTTCGGTTGCTGCGCCTGCTTTGATGACGGCAACTCCGCCGGTTAGTTTTGCGAGCCGCTCCTGGAGTTTTTCACGGTCGTAGTCACTGGTTGTTTTTTCGATTTGGTTGCGGATTTGGTCGCAGCGGGCCGTGATGTCCTTCTTTTTGCCGGCCCCTTCGATTATTGTGGTTGTGTCCTTGTTCACAACGATTTTTTTTGCCTGGCCTAATTGCGAAAGCTTGATGCTTTCGAGCTTGATGCCCAAATCTTCGGTAATCACCTGCCCGCCGGTCGAGGTGCCTATATCGGCCAACATTGCTTTTCTGCGGTCACCGAAGCCGGGTGCTTTGACGGCGCAGACTCTCAACACGCCTTGCAGGCGGTTAATAACCAGTGCCGCCAATGCTTCGCTCTCGACGTCTTCTGCGATGACCAATAGCGGCCTGGCGACTTGAGCGACTTTTTCCAGCAGCGGGATAATTTCGCGAACGTTGGATATTTTCTTTTCGTGCAGCAGGATATAGGCGTCTTCAAGAACGGCATCGAGGGTCTCGGCATCAGTCATAAAGTACGGCGATATGTAGCCCTTATCGAACTGCATACCTTCGACGACGCTCAGCTCGTTTTCCATTCCTTTGCCTTCTTCGACCTCGATAACCCCTTCCCTGCCGACCTTATCGATTGCGTCAGCGAGGATTTCGCCGACTTGTGGGTCGTTGTTTGCACTGATAGTAGCCACTTTTGCAATATCGCTGTGGCCTTTTACAGGGACGCTGACCGACTCGATGAATTTGGTAACAATTTCAGCGGCTTTGCTGATTCCTCGCTGGATGGCCATCGGATTTGCACCGGCGGTTACGTGCTTGAGGCCCTCGACGTAGATTGCTTCGGCCAGGACGGTTGAAGTTGTTGTTCCATCGCCGACAACGTCGGAGGTTTTGCTGGCGACCTGGTTGACCATCTTTGCGCCCATATTTTTGAATGGTTCGGGCAGCTCGATTTCTTTGCTGACGGTGACGCCGTCCTTTGTTACCTTTGGAGAGCCCCAGCTTTTGTGGAGGATGACGTTTTTGCCGGTCGGGCCGAGAGTAACTTTGACTGCTGCAGCCAATTGTGACAGGCCGTCTTTAAGGTGGGTTCGTCCTATATCGTCAAACATTAATTGCTTTGCCATTTTTTATTACCTCTTACCATTGACTATTGATTATTTACTATTGACTATTGTACTTTTACTTTTCGACAATTCCCAGGATATCGCTTTCTTTCAGGATTACATATTTGTCGCCCTCGATTTCGATTTCGCTTCCTATGTATTTTGCGTAGATAACCTTGTCGTTTTTCTTTACAGACAATTTGCTTCGTTTGCCATCCTTGAGCAGTTTACCCGGCCCGGTGGCTATTATTTTACCGATCTGTGGTTTTTCTTTTGCGGTGTCGGGCAGAATGATTCCGCCGGTGGTTTTCTCTTCCGCCTCTGATTGCTTTATTACAACTCTGTCGTCCAAAGGTCTAAGTTTCATAACTCACTCCTTATATATTTGGTTCCACTTTTTAATTTCTCATTCACAGCACACATAAAACCAGTGTTTTTTGTAACCGTTCAGGGGGTGTAAACCGCATTTCTTTGTCATTGCGAGGCCTTTGCAAAAGGCCGTGGCAATCTCAAACGCTCGAAAATCGAGATTGCTTCGTCGCTTCGCTCCTCGCAATGACAAAACCGAAGGGTTATTCGGATAGGCTCTAAGATACTTGGCAAATTGAGCAACCATCAAGCCTGCTGCGATATAGGATTATCTTTTACCTCGTCTGGCAAAAATCCCTGTCCGCCTGTAACATTTACTACAACGTGCATTTTCAGTCTCCTTTCCGAATCTAAGTCATATCGTTTTGGTTGCGGTCTGGAGAGCCTGCAGCACGACCTCTACATCTGCCCTGGCACGCTCCAGAACTTGGATCGCTCCATCCAGGGTGTTTTCGCCGCCCTCGACGATCTCAACTACCATGAATCTGAATAAGCTGTCTCCAATGTTTTCACTGGTGGCTCTTGCCAGCAAGTCTTGCAGGCTGCGGCAGTCTTGTTCAGGGTCGATAGGCAGCAGGTCGGCGTGTGGATAAGCATCATAGATTATCTTGGCGATATTGATCTCTTCTTTGGTTTCGGTCATGATTTTGCTCCTTCAGAATTTACATGGTTTCTGGTTTTTGGTTAAATTTATGCTGGTTATTGACTGAACGGGTATTGTTGGTTGTTGGATACGAGGTAATATTATTGTGCTGCTCTGCACTCATCCAAACAGGGTTCGCTACAAAATAAAAGGCCTTTCCATTTAATGGTTTCTCCGCTTATTTCTTTTCCGCACCAGTTGCATCTCATACGGGAGGTCTCTTTGGCATTTTCCAAGTCGATAACCTGGGGTCGGTACTTACAGGGAAATGGGCAGGTTACTGCTGACTATCGCTGAAAAATGGGGCATCCCGCCCATGGAGTGGGTCCCTATAGAACTGACCAAAGATGGTATGCACTATCATATACCCGAGGAGCAGCGGTTCGATATCTATCGGCGACTTGTTAGCTTTATCAAATCGGCTTGGCGACAAGCTGGGTCAATACCTGTTGTAGCCCTGTGCAAAGAAACCAGATCTGTCCGTGAAGCCCTGGGTATTAATCACAGTCACTGTAATTGCGAGTAAAGTGTTTGCACCGCAAAACGGAACAAAATATTGCAAACCGAGAATTAAAGGCAGGGATGCTTGTGGGAAATATAAGATGTCTTGAGAATACTGATGTTGCCCAAAGACGAAAAAACAACGAACTCGTTCGTAACACCTGCCGTTTTATCCGACGGCAACGGAGGTTTTACGCCTTGTCCAGAGTTGCTAACAGAAGATGAAGATATTAGATTCCTTCGGCTTGACGGAATCGGCATTGAAGATCCAGCTGGAACGCTGCGGTATTATCGGAAAAAAGGGCTCCTGAAAGCCACACAGGTTGGTAAATGCATCCGCTATAGGAGAGTGGAACTGGAGAACTTCATAGCGAAAATAACTGAAGAAAATCCAGGATAAACCTTAAATACTGCTTGAAAGAATCTCTGTCTATAGATATTATATTGACTATCTATCGGCCAAAGCGCCTAATATGGGTTGTTCTCGTCGCGAGAGAAAAGGGGCAGATAAGTGAAAAAGGGCAAGTATGAAGATTGGACTTCACTGGCAATCCGAAAGGAAACAGCCAAGGTCATAGTTGAGTTGGCGAAGACTATCACAAAAAAGGAAAACCGTTTTACAAAATGCAGTAAGCATGAGGCAGTTCACCAGGCTGCCTCTTTTATGCTTAACAAGTTGAGATCTGAACAATAAGAATTAGGATAAGGAGGATCATGGATGGATAGAGGCAAAATGGTAATACTGAGCAGCAATGGCCACAGGCAAGCTAAGCTTTGATCCGAAAGGAGAGACAATGGCTGAGGCGTCAGTGTGTATACACGTTCGCAACACCAAAACAATCTTCAACCACGCTGTAAGAGATGACCTGATTCTGTTTAATCCTTTCGACCGTCTTAAGGGAACGGCTGCCGAACCAGACAAGAACTGGAAATATGTCAGCTTAGAAGAACTTGACAAATTGCTGGTTGCTTGTCCTAATGTGGGCTGGAAAATGTTGATTGCTTTGTGTCGCCTTGCAGGCTTGCGTCGGGGTGAGGCACTGCGATTGCTCTGGTCAGATATCAATTGGGAAGAACATCATTTTACCGTCATTGCAGAAAAAACGGGTCGACGCAGGGTAGTACCAATTGGACCCAAATTATATCAACTGCTTCTTGATGCATTTGACCAAGCTGAAGAAGGTGAGAAGCGAATTTGCCCTATTTCTCAATATGGATTGTGGCCGAATTTCCAAGTATATCGCAAGCGGGCTGGAATAGAAAGGTGGAAAGATGCCTTCAAGGTTCTGCGAAGAAACTGTGAGACCGATTGGGCACAAAAATATCCACAGTATGTAGTATCAACATGGATTGGTCATGACATTCAGGTGTCTGCCCGTTATTATCTCCAGGTTCCAGCAGAACTCTACAAGAAGGTTGCTACTACAAACGAGGTTGAAACTGGCACAAAAACTGGCACAAATTGTAGAATGACGCGGCATCAGAAAATAGGGAATTTCTTAAGTTCTGTACGGACAAGGAATTAAAATAGCCGGGGTGTAGCTCAGTTTGGCCGGAGCGCCTGCTTTGGGAGCAGGAGGTCGCTGGTTCGAATCCAGTCACCCCGAAGTTAACAGGACAATTTTAGAACTATTATTGTATCACTACTCTGGGTCAGCTTCTGACAGTGGTATCAAGACATACAGCCAAGAACACGGAGTGAAGAATTCTGATAATGAGTAAAGATGTAAACAAATTTCCAGCACCAGCAAATCCAAACATTGAAGAGGTTTTAGAACGTTTCCTTGAAGACTGCCGCAGGCAGCTCAAATCAGCTACGATGCGGAAATACGAAGATATCATTGACCTTTTTCAAGACAGTATGGACGGCTATGCCCACCAGTATCTGGATAAGGGCGAAGCTGCATTCTTTGATAACCTTTATAACGCTGAAGGCAAGGCTCACAGGGAGTTCTGTCAAATCTTCGGTCCGGATAAGATACCGTCAAACGTGGGTGAGTTCCTCGGATACTTTATGCCACGCAAGGTAATGTGCAGCAAGGAATTGTTGAAAGCAGCAGGTACGGTTATGAAAAAGCTTGGCAAGTGGCTGGCCGAACACGGTTATATCAGTAATGAATGGGCAGAAAATATGATAGAACGTGGTACAGAGGCGGCAACCAACCTGCCCGTTGCGGAAGAATTGGCGGAGCTGCTATACGAGTACGCGAATGCTCATCCAATTTCAAAATGGACAGATGAAATTGAAGATTATTTCACGATCGAAAAAGTTGAGCCAGGCAAGCTTTATCTTTCGGATTTTATGGGTGCTAAAGATGAAATCATTACTTTATTACTCCCCAGAAACATAACGAATTTGTGCAAGGTAGGTTGGGATATAAGTTTGTTTCTTGGAAAAACAGGCAGGGGTTGGCAAATAATCGAATCAGGAGGCGCTTATGCTCTTTAAGGCTTTTTCATTACCGCATTTTAAGCAGGGAGGCATAACAATGGTTGATAAGAAATACGATTCGTCCTGGGATCATGACAATTATAATGAGAAAGCTTGGAATCGTAAATACAAGCAATGGCAGTCGCGCGACTGGGTCAAATGGTTAAAGGCTGAATTGAAATTTCTTTTTCAGGTCGAGCGAATGGAAGATGACATAGACATTTTTGCGCCGGAGCATATATGCGCAAGATACCAATTCCCTGCTGGCTGTAAAGTGGAAGTTCTGGGAATAGCCGATGAGGATTGTGATGTGGAGTTCGAAGACGTCATTATGGAAATCAGAGATAAGAAACGTAAGGGCTATATTCCCCTCCAGGACCTGGAAGTTCGCCCAAAGAGCGACCCCAATTACTGGCCGGTACGGGAATTTGCGGTCTGGTACGCAAACCAGTAGAATATCCCATATAACAGCAGGCAGTTGCTATGAGCGTAAGTGTTGAATTGAGTAAAATAGTTGAGGCAATGGACATTCAGAGTATTGAGGGTTCATCGTACCTCGATAAGGATACGACAGAAGTAATCGTCCTTGCGGAGGAAGAGTTTAGAGCGGCTGAGGATGGCGATTCTTTAGAGGATTATCCTGAGTGGCAGCGTGAGAACATCCAAATAGCTCAAAAGATTATTGATGATGACAACAAAAAGTTCTTAGGGCTGCCTACAAAGTTCGACATAGATGAATACCGGATTATGGAGAGATTTTGCCTGTCTGTTCAGGAGGAAAAAGCCTCTGAGGCTTTACACCGTGCCATCAAAGGCAGCGGTGCTTTTCGCAGATTCAAGGACTGTATTCATAGGTTTGGGATCGCGGATGACTGGTACAAATACAGGGATAAGGCATTAAAAGAGATTGCCGTAGAGTGGTGCGAGGAAAACAACGTTGCATACATCGATGATTTGAAAGATAGGCATGGAGAAAGCCATTCATAATCCAGAGTACTATGTCAAAGACCAAGGAAAACAAAGTCAGAGAGCGTCGAATTGATATGGAGATTATCGTTGATGCCTACGGGGAAATAGAACATGCTATGGGGTGGTACTATTACCTCGAAGACAAGCTCAACTTTCCGTTTAAGGCCAGGTGTGTCGCCGAGAGACGAACTTCACCCCTGGCAGAAGGCCGGGTAGTCAGGGTAGAGGCAATGGCTCCTGAAGATGAGTGCATGCACGAAATGTTCGTTGAGGTGTGCCGGCAAGGGCGGAAGCTCGCCCTACCATTGTCTCAACTGGAAGCGCTCAAAGTTGACGATGAGACGCGACAAGCAACAGAAGACTGGCACCATTGGGTGAAGAGGGGATACGAATTTTAAACTGTCAAGATACCAGGGGTAAGATTGTAAAGAGGATCAAAACGACACGGAGGTTTAAGCAAGGAAAACAATAAATGGCAGTTAATCCAAAAAGACGGCAGAAAAAGTTGATGAAGAAACGGCAAAAAGATAAGGCAAGGAAAAAGAAGCTGGCAGGATTGACTCCATTTACGTTACTGACTGCGAGAAGGAAGATTCTACAGGCTCGGAACTTCCCTATTTATGAGTGTCTGATAAACCCATCGTGGAAAGAAGGTGGCCTGGCCACAATTCTGCTCTCCCGCCAGCAGCCCAATGGCCATATCCTTTTTGGGTTCTACCTGGTGGACATCTATTGTCTTGGACTGAAAAATACATTCTGCAATGCAGACTTTTCATTGCGGAGGTACGAAACAGAAGTGCGCGGGAGAATTCACCCTGAAGAAGACCCTGTAGAGTGCCCGATTTCTCTGGCACATCACATTGTTTACGGCGGCATCGAATTCGCCGCACAATTTGGGTTCAGGCCGAACAAGGATTTCGAATTGTCCCAATATGTGCTGGAGGATAAAAACAGCATCGAATCATGCGAGGGTATCGAATTTGGCAAAGACGGCCAACCTTTTTACATCGCCGGCCCTGATGATAACGTCGAATACATCATAAGACAACTCGAGTCAAAGGCAGGCGAAGGGAATTTCAAATTCATATGCCGCGCAGACGAAGCGGTATTTTGGGACGACGGGTGAGTTAGGCAGCCAAAATAAAGCATAGTTTCCAGGCAATTCAGCCCGACAACGAGGCCGATGACAGCTACGACAGTGGTGAACAGACCTTCAGACTTGATGATAGCATCAATCCTCACTATAATTGCCTCTCGAAGTATTGAGTAGCTGAGCATTTGTAGGTTTAGGGTAATTCAAGAGTAACGGGGTATATAGATGCGGCAGTTCGAAAATCGTCCACCCACCCTGATTTTCATAAGCGCTTCCGGCATAATGGCTTGTGTTTTTATTGCCTACCACACGGGGTTGCCCCTACGAGCCGACCTCGACTACCTTACCTGATCTGGCGGACTCGTAACAGGCGGCCAGGACTTTCTGACTGCGCAGGCCGAGCTCGCCGCCGATGAGCGGGGCACGGTCGTCTATAATCGCCTGGCTGAACTCCTCAATCTCGGCCTGATAAGTATTTACCGGCTCGGGAGCAATAATCATCACTTGACTTTCGGTTCGTGCCCCGTTAGAAATATCCCCTTTTTGTGTGATTTTGCGCATTGTAGAATTTCTAACGGGGTCAACCAGGAACCATTGTGTATGGGCCGCCCGGCAGGAAGACCGGCTATGGCCGAACCTGAAATCGTCCTGTTAAGGAATCTAAGCAGAGCGGGACAAACGTTTCAGATTTGCTGGGCTTTGCCTCGCTCGCAATGACCCCCGGCAGAAAGGCTATAGTGGCTCACACGGGGGCAGGCGTGGGGGGGATAATATCCTTCGACTCCGCTGCGCTCAGGACGACGAGGGGGAGGTTCTCTACCGGCAAGTCGGAGTCTCCGCTAACGCTTCGACCTTTATTCTTCCAGCGATGCTGATAGTGTAGCACCGGCGTAGTCAGGCCAGGTAGAGCTTGTCCTTCGCCTTGATTTCGGGTATCTGATTTAGCTTTGCTTTGACGTCATCTTTTTCCAATGCAAAGCCGGGGGCGATTTCCAGCGTTGCATCGATTGAGCCATCGGGTTTTCCGGGGACGGTTACGCCGGCTGATTCGAGCCAATCAGCGGCACGGGCAGCCATCATCTGTCTTGTGGTTTCGGCACTGTCGGTGCCGATGATACTCTTGACGGGTGAAAATTCTTCGCTTCGCAGCGTTTGTAAGATTATCGACTTTGAGGCCGATGGCAAGGCATCAAAAACAAAGCTTTCCAGCTTTATGCCGTTTGGCTCAGCAGGTTCGACAAGCTTTCCATTTTCGTCGATGTGCGGGATTTTTTTGACGGCTTTGTGCAGGGGCAAACTAAGACCCTCGGTGTTTAGTCTTTCGACAAAGGTGCGATTGATAATGTGGATGGCGATACTGCCGAGTTCGAAAACTAATGAGCCGTCGGGGTTTCGTTTCTCAGCCGGCTTATCAGGAAAATCGCTATATTCGATGACGG
>JAUXAH010000406.1 GCA_030614945.1 Phycisphaerae bacterium | reverse complement strand
ACTGCATATTCATCAGACCGACGACGTTTAATTCCGTCGCTATTTTTCTGGTGTATTCGCAAATAGTGTTAATATGCTTTTGAGGTATGCTGACAGGTGGAATGACACAGGCGGAGTCACCGGAGTGGATGCCGGCCAGCTCAATGTGCTCCATAACCGCGGGGACGAAGGCGTCGGTGCCATCAGAGATAGCGTCAGCCTCGGCTTCTATGGCATTTTCCAGGAATTTGTCAATCAGGATAGGGCGCTCAGGTGTAACTTCCACCGCGGCAGCGACATAGTGTTTGAGCATCTCTTCATCGTGGACTACTTCCATAGCGCGTCCGCCGAGGACATAGGACGGTCTTACCATTAAGGGATAGCCGATTCTTTCTGCGATTTTAATGGCTTGGTCAAGGTTGCTTGCCATACCGGACTCGGCCATAGGTATATTCAGGTTTTTCATCATTGCCCGGAAGCGGTCGCGGTCCTCGGCCAAATCGATTGTTTCCGGCGAGGTGCCGATTATGCGCACACCTGCCTGGGCCAGCTCGCCGGCAATATTGAGCGGGGTCTGTCCTCCGAACTGGACGATGACGCCTTCGGGCTTTTCCTTCTCATAAATACTCAGTACGTCTTCAATAGTGAGCGGCTCGAAGTACAGCTTGTCAGAGGTATCGTAATCCGTTGAGACTGTTTCCGGATTGCAGTTGACCATAATGGACTCGAAGCCCTCGTCACGGAGCGTAAAGGCGGCGTGAACGCAGCAATAGTCAAACTCAATTCCTTGACCGATGCGGTTGGGGCCACCACCCAAGACCATTATCTTGCGTTTTTTGCTGACCTGGACCTTGTCCGGGGCATTATAAGTGGAGAAATAATAGGCGGCATTTTCTACACCGCTGACGGGGACAGGTTCCCAGGCCTCGACAACGCCTAAAGAAATGCGGCGCTGCCGGATTTGACTTTCCGGGACGCCGAGTATTTTCGAGAGGTATCGGTCGGCGAAACCGTCCTTCTTGGCCTGTATTAACAGCTTATCGGGGAGCTGCTTGACCTTGTACTTGAGTATTTCTTCTTCGAGCCGGACAAGCTCCTGCATTTGTTTGATGAACCAGCGTTTGATGTGCGTTTTCTCGAAGAGGGCATCGATGTCAGCACCTTTACGGAGAGCTTCATACATAATGAACTGCCGCTCGCTTGATGGTGCACTTAAAAGATTGAGCAGCTCATCGAGGGAGAGCTTGTTGAAGTCCTTTGCAAATCCAAGGCCGTGACGGCCGATTTCAAGAGAGCGGATGGCCTTCTGGAAGGCCTCCTTGTAATTTTTGCCGAGGCTCATTGCTTCGCCGACGGCGCGCATTTGTGTGCCGAGTTTGTCCTCGACGTTTTTGAATTTTTCAAAAGCCCACCGGGCAAACTTAACAACGACATAACCGCCGGAGGGGGTGTATCTCTCAAGCGTTCCTTCCCTCCAGTATGGTATCTCATCGAGCGTGAGGCCTCCGGCGAGCAGCGAAGAAACGAAGGCTATTGGGAAGCCGGTGGCTTTTGATGCGAGAGCAGATGAGCGTGAGGTCCTCGGGTTGATTTCGATTACGACGACTCGGCCGGTGTCGGGGTCGTGAGCAAACTGGATGTTGGTGCCGCCTATGACCTCGATGGCGTCGACAATGTCGTAGGAATATTTTTGCAGTTTTTTTTGCAGCTCCGGGTCAATGGTGAGCATAGGGGCGGTGCAGTATGAGTCTCCTGTGTGGACGCCCATTGCATCCACGTTTTCGATAAAGCAAACAGTTATCTTCTGGCTTTTGGCATCGCGGACGACTTCAAGCTCCAATTCCTCCCATCCGAGAACGGACTCTTCGACGAGGATTTGTCCGACAAGACTTACCGAGAGCCCGCGGGCGGCCACAGTGCGCAGCTCTTCGATATTGAATACAGCCCCGCCGCCTGTGCCGCCCATGGTATATGCCGGACGGATGATAACGGGGTAGCCGAGCTCGTCAGCTATTTTTTCCGCTTCTTCTACGCTGAAAGCTAATTTGCTTTCTGGCATTTCAATACCAAGGCGGTTCATCGTTTCTTTGAAGGCACCACGGTCCTCGCCGCGCTTAATAGCGTCGACCTGAACGCCAATTACTTTGACCCCGTATTTTTCGAGCACGCCTGCATGGGCAAGTTCGGAAGACAGATTGAGTCCGCTCTGGCCGCCAAGGTTGGGCAGCAGTGCGTCGGGCCTTTCCTTTTCGATGATTTTTGTCATAGTCTGGAGGTCAAGCGGCTCGATATAGGTTACGTCGGCCAGGCCGGGGTCGGTCATAATGGTTGCCGGG
>JAUXAH010000399.1 GCA_030614945.1 Phycisphaerae bacterium | reverse complement strand
CGGCTGGTATCTCGACGGCGACGGTCTTACCGCGTTTAACCTTCAACTGGGCGTGAATAGTATTCATGTTGTGGCACCTCTAACATTGTTTATATTGATACGCATAACATCTCATATAAGACGCATGACTACGCAATCAAGCTTTTCGATTCAACTATAATATCAGTGTCTTTTTCTCAACATCACCGCACCCAAGCCGAGCAGCAAAAGCGTGGCGGGTTCGGGGATACCTACTTATAAATAAAGTTAAACAATTTGTTTGCCAGTTCAGCATCCAAGGTTTTTAAGATTTTGTATTCTTCAAGGGCTGAACCCTTGTCGCCAGATATGAAATAAGTAAGGCCAAGACCAAAGTGTGCGATGGCATAATGCGGCTTGATTCTGGATGGCATGCTTAAAGGATTCTATCGCCTCCTGATAGCGGCCAAGGCTGTTGTAGGCAGCACCAAGACCACCGTGTGCCTCGGCATAATCCGGCTTGATTCTGATGGCATGCTTATTTGCTTCTATCGCATCCTGATAGCGGCCAAGGCTGCCATAGGTAACACCAAGATTATAGTGTACCTCGGCATCGTCCGGCTTGATTCTTATTGCCTGCTTATAGGCTTCTACCACATCCTGATATTGGCCAAGTTTGCTGTAGGTATTGCCAAGACCATAGTGCGCCTCGGCAAAATCCGGCTTGATTCTGATGGCCTGCTTAAAGGATTCTATTGCATCCTGATAGCAACCAAGGCTGTGGTATATAAGGCCAAGCATACCGTGCGCCTCGGCATAATCCGGCTTGAATCTTATTGCCTGCTTATGGGCTTCTATCGCTTCCTGATAGCGGATAAGTTCGCCGTAGGCAAAGCCAAGACCAAGGTGTGCATCGGCATAATCCGGCTTGATTCTGATTGCCTGCTTATAGGCTTTTATCGCATCTTGATAGCGGCCAAGTGTGCCGTAGGTATTGCCAAGATTATAGTGTGCCTTGGCATCATTCGGATTGAAGACGAGAACAAATTTATTAAGGGCTAACAGAAGACTTAGCTTTTTCATTGTCTCGGTCTCCCAAAAACTCCAGAACTAATTTCATTCTGCATCAGGACGTTGTTTCCTCACAGATTTATTTTACACATAACAATGATTATACAGTCTGCATAAACTCCGCTTACCTAACAATAATTATTGGTGCAAGAATGTACTTTACTGCTTTCATAATTTCCCATTTCAATTCCTCACAGCCAACCGAAATTCATTATGATCGATGCCGTCTAAAACCTCAAATGCTCTATTCTCGCCTCCGGATATATTTCGGAGGCACAGAAAACCTGCGTCATTTTGAGGTTCAACAATGTATTGATTGCCTCTGGAGTCAGCTACCTTTGTACCGGGATCAACGCAGCCCCAGTCGGATATCTTTTCGAATTCCATGTTTTTCTCCATATACCACTGACTATACAGTCTGCATAAAACGGGAAACACAGACGGCTTTCTTCTGTTTAAGAAGTTCCCGTTGCTTCTTCAATACTCCCTCTTTGTGCCCTCTGTGGCTGAATTCTTTCCTGGTTCCCCGCTTTCGCAGGAATGACAAACCCCGCCATCAAGATGGCAGGGCTAACCACTAAACAAATGATTCTATTTTTTCTTTTCCGGCCATGTATTTTCGCAGAACTTCCGGCACTGTGATTGAGCCGTCGGGATTTTGGTAGAGTTCGAGAAGAGGTATCAGAATTCGAGGGCTTGCGATTACGGTGTTATTGAGCGTATGGCAGAAATTGATTTTCGATTTTCGATTTTCGATTTCCGATTTGCTTTCCCTGTATCGCAGGTTCATTCGCCTTGCCTGAAAGTCGTAGAGTTTGCTTGCGCTATGCGTTTCGCAGTAGTTGTTTCGCGAGGGCATCCAGGCCTCTATATCGAATTTTTTAGCCTGGCCTCTGCCCAAATCGCCCGTGCAAACGTTGGCAACGCGGTAGGGCAGCTCCAGAGCCTGCATCACAGCCTCGGCATTGGCCAGAATCTCATCGTGGAACTTGTTGCTTCCTTCTACGCTGTTTTCACAGATAACCACCTGCTCAATCTTGTCGAACTGATGGATTCTGTAAAGCCCATACGTATCTTTGCCCGCCGCTCCTGCCTCACGTCTAAAGCAGCTTGATAATGCCACATATTTTAGCGGCAGCTCCTCAGCGTTTAATATCTCGCCGGAATGGTAAGCCGTCAGCGGCACCTCGGCGGTCCCTGAGAGATTGAGCTGGTCTTTTTCCATTCGGTATGTTTGGTCTTCAGAGCCCGGGAAAAAACCAGTGCCTGTCATTGTCTCATCTTTCATAAGTACCGGCACTGAGAACGGGACATATCCTTTATCAACCATAAAGTCCAT
>JAUXAH010000051.1 GCA_030614945.1 Phycisphaerae bacterium | reverse complement strand
TGTCTTTTACCAGCGTTTTTTTCAGCGCACCCAACCGATACACATTCCGGCCCGGCTCAAAATAAAATAATCCCTGGTCGTTTCTATGCACCTCAAAGAGCATTGCGATACCCTCGTCGAGCCAGCTTGGCAGGCGGAACTCAAAGTGCCGGCTGTTAAACTGATGCCACCCCTCGTGCCCAAGAACGGAAAAGGTTCGCTCTCTACCGATATTATATGCCACGCAAGCCCCATTTAGATAATATGCGCCTGCCTTTATCTTGTGGTACATCGGCGCCTGCCGGCCTGCAAAGGTATCAGTGAAATCTCCCCACTGCTTGCGCTCGGCAAAAAGATAAACGGTAAACCTCATCGTCGTTTCGATAGGTTCGGGCAATTGGCCCTGATAGCCCCGATAGGCCGATTCAACAAAGCCGGGTACCTGTGAAAGCATCAGTGGCTCCAAAAGTGTCGTGTAAATTTCGTAATGCTCGGTGGTGATAATCAGACCATCGCCGTATTTGTTGGGCCAAATCTCGATTGACTTGACAGCCGGCAGGTTCTGCTGCCGCAAATACTCAATCATACCGTCCAGCGTATCGATTCGCCGGGCGCCGCCGGTCTCCACCGAAGCCCCACAGCCGGCCAGGCAAACAGCCGAGATTATCCAGATTAGCGCAGACTTTCTTACCATAACTGTTTCTTCTTCGGCAAAAAACCCAAGCGTATTTAGAACAGAAACTGACCATTTTGTCAAGATAGGGGGCAAATATAAGAAACACTATTTGAAAAGTACCGGTGTTTGTGTTATCTTACAAATTGACCTCACTCATTACAGCCGCAAGGTCATTGGATTTATACTTTAATAAGAACCTTTTTTCCTGTCAAATAGCTTTAAATTGCGATAGAATAAGATATCTTGTAAACCTGCTCCGATATCTGATTAGGCCGAAGCTTTGCCTAAGTTCACGGAGGCTGTTGCTATGGAAAAATGGAGTATTTATGCATAGGTTGATAAGCTTTGCTTTTTTATGTCTTATTACCTGCGCCATATCTGCACCTGCCCAGCCTGCCTTTTACACGGAAAAGATAAACTCAATTCCTGACTTAACGCAGACCGATAAGAGGGCAAACTTCCCTGGAGATGGGAGGCAGTATTGTTGTCTCGTTGCAATTGCTAATTCTTTTATGTGGCTAGATAGTAACGGCTTTGAGAATCTTGTTCGAAATACCGGAAAGGCAGGTGATACCTATGATTGTATGAAAATTTCATTAAACCGATTATTTTTGGACAGCCTCAGCCGGCTTTAGATATCTTTGAATTCTGAGCCGAAGACGTCGGCGGTGAACAGATAGACCTCCGTTTCCGGCTCCTTCCAGGCGTCGGCGGCAAGGCCAGCTTTGTGTGCGCAACAGTACGAAAGGAACTGCTCTTTGCTCCAGCCGGTCTCTGTAGCAACCTGAGGCAGAAAGCACCCTGAAGCACGACCTTTTTTTATATAGATGCCGTCAATTCCAAGTCGCAGACTCAACGGGTCATCCGTCCGCTTTAACGGCGACAGAACCGATACCTCAATATCCAGTTGCTCTAACTCGCCGGCGGTTATCGGGGCGGCAAAGAAACGTGGGTCGCCGGTAGCCGAGGCCTTTGCCATATCAGCAATCAGCTCAATCAACAGGCTTTCAGAAATGAATTGGCCGATACAGCCTCGCAGCCGCCCCTGATTTTTCAATGTTACAAAGCAGCCGCACGGGGCATTCAGCTCAGGGTCGTCCGATTCGGGCTTCTGCATCGGCTGCCGCTTGATAACCGCCCCAACGGTATCACGCGCAACCTTCAGAAGTGTCTGTTTTTGGGCGTCGTTCATTTTTCAGCCGCCAAATATATGGCCCAGCCGCCTTATTATATAAACCACAACAGCCAACAATATGATAACGGCAATCGTGGCGAGATTAAAGTATTTTTCTATCAACCGGCGGGCCCTTTCACCAAGGAAATAAAAAAGTAATGCCTCCGAGCCAAATCTCATAGTGCGGAATACGGCACTTATCATTACAAATTTCAGCAGGGAGACTTCGGCCATTCCGCCCACCCAACTGAAAATCATATATGGAACGGGGGTTAGGGCTGAGATAGCGATGGCCCAGAAGTCATATTTGGTGTAAAGGTCGAGAGCAAGCCGGGCTTTTGCGCCAAGACCAATGGTGCCGAATAAATCCACCACCCTTTCCGGCCCAATCACCAGGCCAAGAGAAAAGGCAATTGTTCCCCCAAGAACAGAAAAGAATGCACAGGTCAGACCGTATCTCAATGAACGCTTCGGCTTGCCCAGGCAAAGCCCCACGACCATAACATCCGCGGGGATGGGCACACAGATCGGCTCAGTTAAAGCAAGCACAATAAGCGCCACGATGCCGAAACGCGTATCAGCCCAGTGAACGACCCAGTTGTAAAGGCGGCGGTGCAATTGCCACCATGCAACAGGTCTGTTTCGCTGCGGCTGCTTTGCAATATCATTCATTCTGTCACCAACCATATTTTTTGTATTAAAAATAAGGGCAACCTGCTATAATGTCAACAAAGATTAACTAATGCAACCCGGATAACTATGGTTGGTAAAGAACAAATCACCACTGTCGGCAATGGATTATTGGTACGAGCTCCCGCCAAAATCAACCTCAGTCTCTTAATAGCCGGCAAACGCCCGGATGGCTTCCACGAAATAGAAACGGTAATGGCCAAAGTGGACTTCTTCGATGAAATCCTCATCGAACCTGCCCTAAAAGCCGACATCGAACTGGTCCGTAAAGGCCCACAATGGGCACCCGCAGGACAAGATAACCTCATCTACCAGGCCGCTAAACTGCTAATGAATAGTTGCGGTGAGTGGGCCGACATCAGGATTTCCCTGACGAAAAATGTCCCTGCAGGCAGAGGCCTCGGCTCAGCCAGCAGCGACGCAGCGGCGACCCTTATAGGGGTCAACAAATACATGGAGTTCGGCTTGCCCAATCGCCAACTTGCGAAATTGGCAAAGCGATTGGGCAGCGATGTAGCCTTCTTTCTGGATGGGCCATTGGCACAATGCAGCGGAAAAGGCGAAAAAATTAAGAAATTAGCGAAAAAATTTAACTTTTCGGCCCTGTTAATACTTCCAGATGTAAGTGTTTCTACAAAAAAGGTTTACGCCAATTACAGGCATAATCGGTCTCTCTACGAAAAGCTCAATACGCCAATAAACAGTTATATCCAAAAAAACAGGATTGATTTAGTGTCGAAAATGTGCGCAAATATGCTGGAGACAAGCTGTTTTAGTTTGTATAAAGAGCTTGCTGAGTTGAAAGCTAAAATTGAAACGTTAGGTATAGGGCCCTTGTGCCTGAGCGGCAGCGGTTCAGCAATGTTTTGTATTATGGACAGCACCGATGAAGAAAGAGCAGGGGAAAACAGACGCAAACTCAAGCAACAAATCGGTTGCAAAAGCATTATCGTGAATAACAATAGATGGTGAACTTTTATGCGAGGCAAAGAAAATGGAAATCAGTGAGGTCAGAGTCAAATTAGTAAACAACAAAGATGACAGGTTAAAAGCTTTTTGCTCGGTAACGATGGACAATGAGTTCGTGGTTCGCGATATCAAGGTCATCGAAGGCACGAGCGGTTATTTCGTCGCTATGCCTTCGAGAAAAATGAGCGACCATTGCGACAAATGCGGAGGCAAAAACCATCTCAGAGCCAAATTCTGCAATAATTGTGGAACAGCACTTTCGGAAAACCGGGCAAAGAAGGATTTCAAAGGCAGAATGAAACTGCACGCCGATATCGCCCATCCGATAAATGCAGAATGCAGGCAAAGAATTCAGGAAAAAGTTATAGCCGCCTTCACAGAAGAGCTGGAAAAATCAAAGCAGCCGGGCTATAAACCGGTCGAAATGGATGAGCCGGACGATGAAATTCCTGAAGTAATTTCGTAGTTAAAGGGACCCCATTATGCGGTAAGGTCCTCAAGGACCTTATCGAGAGCAACATCCAATCGCTCATTGAGATTGTATTTACCTTCGGTAAGCTGCCGGCGGACATTAAGAACTTTCTCCCTGCGAGCTTCCGGCAGCGAAGCAATCTTTTTTAACACCCGGCCAATTGGCGTAGTGTTGATATTTTCAAGTATCTGCTCCATAATCAAATCCTCATCTGGAGCCAGGTTCTCATCGACAGGGCCCTCCTGTCGATTCTGCCCCCCAAACCGGTCGTTGGAATCAAAATCCGGCATTTGAAATACCTTGACAGACCAGCTACGGACAAAAGCATCCATCCTTTTGTCCAGGAGCGTAGAACCACTATATATTGTGCACCCCCTAAATCCCTTCGAGGGCCAAAACAACCTTGTAATCAACCTTATAATATTGATATCGACAGGAACGGGCGGAAAACTTTAGAAAAGTTTGCTTTTTACCTAACTGCCACAAAAGCATAAAGTTACACCAATTTGCGGCAAAATACGGCTTATTAGTGCCAAAAAACAAGCTTTTAAAGAAACCCCTTTTTCACACGAAAACCGGCTGCAGTAGTCTATCCGGGAAAGACGGGCAATATACTATATATAGCGATGGCCAAAATTTAGAACACAAAAACCGAAATGCCAAAATTGAATTAGCAGGCAAGCTGCAATCGGCCGCTTTTAATAGTAATACTTGAATTCCAAATCCACGTCCCATCTATCAGGGAAGCCTGCCTTTTTCTTGAGTTTTTTGAGCTGCACACATTCCAATTCCGCCCAGCGAAGTTGGATTGTCGAGAGAAATTTAGCAAATTTTACTATACCAACATCCTTCAGACTTACAGTGGCGGTCTGGCTTTTCTTTCCCTGCCTCTTTATGATTGGTCCGGAACTAAGTTTGTAATTGGCCGACGGGATTCCGCAAAAACTGGCGACCCTGTCAACAGCATTGACATAAGCAAATTCAGCAGATGCGCTGTTTGCATCGGCAAATTCCAGTCGGTCGGGGTCAAGAATTAAAATCTCTAACATTATGTTTTGGGCTTTGCTATATTCGCCCTGCTCGCGCTTCAAGCTGCGTTCCGCTTCCGGCAAACGTACCGCCCAGACCGATAGCGCCCATAGAGCGACTATGACAGGAATAAGTATGTAGTACACAATTGGATTTTTGTATATGTCCTTCATAAAGTCTGTCCTTATCTATTTTTTCGGCACCACCGTTATTCTGAAATGGTCACGCCTGTCCTTTGCGTAGACACGCTCTTGCAAAATCTCCATCTCATTCTTGATTGTGTCGAACAGTTTCCGCGTGTTTCTACGACTGGAGGTGTCGCCTATTATACTAATCTTGCTTGTAATGGTGACCGAATCTATATTTAAATCCATCGGCCTTGCCTGTGCTGCGTATTTGTTAAACGCCTCGAGCACCAGGGTTAGTCTTGCCGACACGGATTCTTTACCTAACGGTGTGCTTTCTTTTTTGATGCGTCTTAATTCACCACCAAGTTTGTTTTTTGCGGTGCTAAATTTAGCTGGTAGCTTCTTACCTAACATAACGGCCGAGTAATCTTTCGCGAATTTTTTGCGTAGTTCGTTGCGTCCTTCGTTTGTTTTCGATAATTGTTGGGGGCCCCATTGAAAATAAACGCCGACGGCAAGCGCAAGAACGGTAACAGATATTGCCGCCAACTTCAGCGCTTTTTGCAGCCGCAGCTTTTTACCCTGATAAGGCATAAAATCGCTGCGGAAATTTATGCTTTGCGCCTTTTCCAGATGAGCCAATGCCGCCCCATAGGCAATTGCAAAATCAACGGGGTCGGCACAATCGGCCAGAGCCGCCGGCTCGGTTCCGGCAGACTGGAGCCAATCAACACCACTGGCTTCGATACCCAGCTTTTCACTAAGCTGCTGACAGTTTACAGAGCCGGTGGAGTCGAAAACCTTAAGGCAATTTATCGCCTCGCCGGTTTCAACCAAAGCGGCGGTTACAGACACTTCCCTTGCAAGCAGTTCGGTTCGGTTCTGCGTCGGCCCGACCAGAAACGTCCGCACAGCCGATGCTTTTTGCGCTCCCTGCTTGTCGCCGGCAGGGACAACAAAATAACCGTTGCGGCGGGAAAGCGCACAGAAGAAAGGATGCAAATCTTCAGGCAGGGATATATTTTGCCGGATAAATCTTGACAGACAATTAACATCCGGCTCTATGCTTACGGGGTCAATATTATACTGTTGCAAAGAAAGAATAACATCTGACAATATCTTTCGCTGTACGGTAAAGACGGTTAGCGCCGAGCCGCTCTGGTCGCTTGAAGTTATTTCGAAAGCTATCGCAACGTCGGTAACATCCGTGGCAAGTGCTTCCTCTGCATCAAACCTGACGGTCGCAGCGATTTGTTTCGGCTCATTAAACTCGCTGTGGACATTATGCTGCATAAACATTGCACAATCCAGAGCCACTGCAACTTCGGAAAATTTCAACTCTCTCTCGTCACAACCGCGGGCAATAAGATTTGCCAATCCAGCACCAAAAAAAGCACTTCGCTGCGCTCCATTTTTGGTGCTGGACTGGTTTTGCTCCTCCTGCTCTTCAACAGAGACGCTAAAGCAGCCCAAAACGTTTCCGTCCCGGCCTTGCGAACCGAGGCAAACCACCGTCGCGGCGTCTTTGCTTAAATAAACTCCCAGATAGTTCTGAGGTTCCACTTCGAGCAAACTCCTAAAAGTCGGCTTCTCAGCCGGAGATTACGGCAATTTTTACTGTTTTTTTGCCCTCTTTCGTTATCGCTATAATAGCTGATGCCTTTGCCACTCCACTTACCGCGGTTACCTTAATCGTGAAAAATTTACTGGCTGTTGTGATATATTTTTCGCACTTCTCAATCGCATTAGAATACCCGAACAGCGCTCTCTTCAAATCTTCTATATTCGTAAAAACCTTTTGCCGTCTTCGCTGTATGATTTCTTCAGCGATTTCATCAGCGTCACCGCCGAAGGTAAAAGCCGCCTCTAAGACGTGTCGAGGTGCGGTATTTATATTAACCTTTCTCGAGCCCCACATTCCCATATACTTCAGAGCCGATTCTTTTCTGCGCTCACTGATTATAGTTGGTCTGGCAAGGATTTCGGTGTCAATCAGCGAACTGTGAAGAAGTTTTGCATGATCGGCAATCTGCGCAGAGACGGGTATAGTTGTTCTTGTCATCCGGACTCGGGGAGTTCTGGTTCTTCTTGTACGTGTGGGGGTTCTTGTTCTCGTTCTTATTGGCGTTTTTTCAACCCTCGTTATCGGCTTGAGGTCAAGTTTGAACGGTTTTATTTCACTTATTTTCTTTAGCTCCTCTTTCAGCTCATCAATCTGTACTTCATTGACATCCATCCATTCGCAGAAAGTTTCGAACCCCGCCAGAGCTTCACGCTGCAACTGCTTATCGTCATCGCCCAGCAGTGCCCAGCCGACAGGGTATTTTGCATTTTCGTCTTCAATTTCAATTCTAACCGTGGCAGGACCAATCTCGAACTCAACCGGCTCGGTTATAAACGGCCAGGCCGGACCATAGGGACCACGTACCGTCCAAGAATTAGGGTCATTAAAGTCGGTAATTCCGCTAACTTCATTGACATCATTAAAGTCGGTAAACTTGCCAATTTCATCAATATCGTTAAAATCGTTACTATCGCTAATATCGTTGTCGTCACCAACACTTTCGAGCGGGCTGAAGGCCTTTTCGACTGCCCACTCGGCCAAAAGTTCCTCGTATTCCTGCTCGCTAAGGATAAATAAATCGGAAAAATCCGGCTCATTCGGACGGGCAATCAGCACCGGCTCGCTGATATCTTGCAACGTGGCAAGGGCATATTTTACCGCCGAGTCGCAACCATAGCGGGCTTTGCTGTAATCTATGATATACCGGTCCCGGTGACGACGTGCGGCGAGACGACTGCTCAGGGTGTAACCCAGTGTCGAAAGCACAACCAATAGCACTAACGTCACTAAAAGCACAATGCCCGGGCGGTTTCCGGTACCGCAGTTGTTTAGACCTTCGTTACTCACTACTCTCACTGCTCCTGCTCTCACTACTCTCACTGCTCCTGTTCTCACTGCTCTTGCTCTCACTGCTCTCACTAATCTCATCACTCTCACTAATCTCACTAATCTCACCACTCTCACTAATCTCGTCTTCCTCATACTCTTTTTTTACGAATATGAATCTGATTTTTCTGGTTCTATCGATAGCTATGGTTCGTGTGATTTTTTCCTCATCCGGCACATCCAAATCACCGGCTACCGTCTTAAAGGGCTCGGCAAAAGAAATCGTTACCACAATACCATGAGGTGGTGAGCCGCTCCATCTATCTGTAAGATTTTCGCCCCTGGGGACCTGTATCTTGAAAAAAGTAATGCCGTCGCAAATCGGCACAAAAGGATAACCTTTCTCCCAACTTTCCCTCTTCTCATCAAGCAGCTTGTCTTCTAACCCGACCCCGCTGTGGCTTCGGTATAAAACAAGGCTGTCGGTGTCGTAGTCATAGCTGGTCTGCCAAATGATTTCTTCAAATGTCTGCGGTTTACGCCCCTTGTCGTAATAATTTTTTAGAATCGTCAGTCTGGCGGTCGGATAAAGATTGTTAAGTTTATTTTCAATAGTAACTTTCGTATCAGAGCCGGACGCAATTATTCTGTCGAGGTCTTCGGCGATACGCTGCAAAACCTCAGAGGGTAGTCGCAAGTTATCAAGCTTGCGGGTAATTGCAGCGGCGGAGCGCCCGGCCCGGCTGTAAACACCCAGAATCGCAATCAAAACCATCGCTCCTATCGTCAGAGCTGCCAGCACCTCAGCCAGCGAAAAACCCCGCGGCTCTCCAAATGTATTAAAAGTTTTTTTCATAATTATTCACGGGACCTCATTTTGGCTCTGCCACAGGTGCAATGCATCGCAAAATGGTAACCCTCACACACCGTCAAATTTTAGCGTTTAGCGTATCCACTATTCATTAAATAATCCCTCCAGGAGTTCCCGAGGGAAACCCATTTCAACAAGCTCTTCAAGGGTGCGCCCGCCTATTCTTTTTACACGAGGTTCCTCCATCGGGCCTTGTTTATCTTCTTTGCCCGGCATATCTTGTTTGCCCGGCATATCTTGTTTGCTCTGCTTACCCTGTCTCTTTGTTGGGTCTATTAAGTACGCATCAGCTTGTGCCTGCCACTCTCTGTCTTCGATGCTCGGATTGCCGTCATTGTCTATATAAAGATCAAGCTGATTCTTAATGTAATAGCCATCCTCGGTCTTTAGCATACCATTCTCAACCCACTGCTGGATAGTTTGCTGGTCGACACCGGCGTAGTCAGCAGCTTCTTCCTCAGTCTCGATAATCTGCTCAGCCAACCGCTCCTCTTCTTTTTGCTGCTCCTCAAGAATTTTACGCACATCTTCCTTTGACACATTGGTCAGCCAGTTCGTTAGTTCAACCGTTTGCACTTCACCCTCTATGTCGGTATACTCAGCCGAGCAAACCGCCTGAATCCACATCCGCGCCGTTAACGGCTCATAAAACGTCTCAACAACGGTTTGCCATTCAATTCCCGGATACTTATCACTGCTGCCATACTCAACCATCTCTTTAACTGAATCCCTGGACAGAAGAGCTTCCATATTCTCGCGTGCAACTTCAAAGGCCCGCATGCGCAGCGCCGAATCTGCCGCCGAGACCATACAGCGGTTTATAACAACCAATACGCTCGAGCTGACAAGCCCCAGTATAATCAAAGCAGCCACAACTTCCGGCAAGCTAAAGCCCTTACACTTCGGTAAAGCAGATAACAGATTTTTTTTAGAACGACACATCTTCTTTAGCCCTCGGCATCAAAAGTTCAACATCACCTTCTCTCAACGTGATAATTCTATTAATCCGGTTGACCACAACCGAATATGGCTGCTCAGCTCTGTCGAGCAGGACGATTTTCCCACCGTATTGCCAGCCCGCATGTCCCGCACGGAATTTTGCTCGGCCTTCATTGGTGTAGTCTCCATCGTCGAACTCAACATAAGCAACCCAGCAGTTATCGCTTAAATAATTTTCGACAATAATCTCTTCTTCCAGAACCTCTGATAAATCAGGCGAAGTAATCTGGCGAAGCAAATAGCTTTGTTCTGTCAAATCGACAATAACTTCGTATCTTCTATCGCTCTGGGCTGCGGC
>JAUXAH010000493.1 GCA_030614945.1 Phycisphaerae bacterium | reverse complement strand
CCGGCTCCATAGTTACAATCCCCTCGCTTTTTTGAATGCGTCATCCGGTCCGGCAAATTGCCGGACATCAACGGATACCGACAGACTTAATTAAACGCTAAGGAGGTAATGGCCGCAGATGGATAATGTAAACGAATTATTGAAGGAAAGGCTGACAACGGAAAATTGCAACAAGCTCATCGCTCTGGACAACCCGAAGATGCACGATTTTGTCGCCGATGCGATTGGGCTTACCCGCCCGGCCTCGGTCTTTGTCTGCACCGATTCGCCTGCAGACAGAGCTTATATTCGCGACCTGGCGATAAAGAACGGCGAAGAAATACCACTCAACGTCCCCGGTCATACCTGTCATTTCGACGGATACCACGACCAGGCCCGCGACAAAGCTCAAACAAAATATCTGATGCCGCCCGGCTCGCAGTTAGGCGAAAGTCTAAATTCCATCGAAAAATCCGCTGGCGTCGAAGAAGTCCGCTCCTTCCTGAAAGATTCAATGGCTGACCGGGAAATGCTGATTTGCTTCTGGTGCCTGGGCCCAACCGATTCAGACTTCTCTATCCCCTGCGTGCAGATAACGGATTCACCTTACGTCGCCCACAGCGAAAGCATTCTCTATCGGCCCGGGTACGAGCAGTTCAAGAAATTTGGCTCCTCACCGGATTTCTTCAGATTCATCCATTCCGAAGGTGAGCTGGAAAACGCCGTAAGCAAAAACATCGACAAACGCCGAGTTTACATCGACCTCGAAGAGGACCTGGTCTACAGCGTCAACACCCAATATGGCGGCAACACCATAGGCCTCAAAAAATTGGCTCTGCGATTGGCTATCAACAAGGCCTCAAAACAAGGCTGGCTCGCAGAGCATATGTTTGTTATGGGCGCTCACCCCGCCCCTCGGCCCGCCCCTCCGAGGGGCTGGTCAAGGAGGGGCGGGGGCCGAGTAACTTACTTTGCCGGCGCATTTCCCTCGGCCTGTGGAAAAACCTCAACCTCAATGCTGCCCGGACAAACCATCATCGGTGATGACATCGCTTACCTGCGCAAAAAGAACGGCCAAATCCGCTGCGTAAATGTCGAAAAAGGCATATTCGGCATCATTCGCGACGTCAACACAAAGGACGACCCCATTATTTACGAGGCACTTACAAGCCCGCTTGAAGTCATTTTTTCCAACGTCCTGATTGATAGTGAAAACAGACCGCATTGGCTCGGAATGGGTTGCGAATTGCCAACCGAAGGTGTCAACCACTCCGGCAAATGGCACAAAGGAAAAACCGACTCAAAAGGCAGCGAAATTACCGCCTCGCACAGGAATGCACGTTACTGCCTCAGCATCCCCGACCTTAGCAATCGCGACCCCTTACTCGATGACCCGGAAGGTGTGACGCTCGGCGGCATCGTTTACGGCGGACGCGACAGCGACACCTGGGTCCCCGTTGAGCAGGCCTTTGGCTGGACTGAGGGCATCATACTAAAAGGTGCCGCACTCGAATCTGAAACCACCGCCGCAACGCTCGGCAAAGAAGGCGTCCGAACCTTCAATCTAATGTCGAATCTCGATTTCCTTTCGATTCCGCTTGGCCGATACATCCGGAACAATCTGGATTTCGCCAATGATATCGAGAGGCCGCCATTGATTTTCTCAGTCAATTATTTCCTCAGGGACAAAAACGGAAAATACTTAAACGGTATGGCAGACAAAAAAGTCTGGATTTTATGGGCCGAGCTTCGCGTAAACGGCGACGTCGATGCCATCGAAACGCCGACCGGCCTGATACCAAAATACGAAGATTTGGCAAAACTGTTCAAAGACCATCTCGATACGCAATA
>JAUXAH010000546.1 GCA_030614945.1 Phycisphaerae bacterium | reverse complement strand
GATATGTGCTCTTTGTCGAATAGATAATTCATCGTTTTGCCGCCCAACAGTCTTCAATTTCACACAGTTTATAACAGCGGCGGCAACAAGTCAAAGAAAACCCTCTGATTGGAAACCGACCAGCAGACTTATCATCGTTTTAATTGCGGCCGGCTTGGAGGAATAATAGGGAAAGCTAAAGAAGACTTTTGTCTTGAATGGAGTCCGCTTGGCCCATGAGGGTGTATTTCTCACGGAACTTTTTAGTATACTCCCATTCCAGTTTGCTTTGGGACAAGCCGATTTTTACTAAAATCTCTTCTAAAGAAATGCCCTGTTCGGCCCTACTAAGCAAACCTAAAACTCTAAAAACCACCTTATCAGCCGCACATACAAGCCAGTTCTCAGAAGAATTACATAAAAACGCCAACGTTTCCTTTTCACCGCTGTGGATTTCAGTCTTATATACCTCGTTAAATCTATTATGAAAGGATTTTGCCAGAGATATATCGACATCAAAAACATTAATAAGTTCTTGATTCTTATAGGGGTCAAGGTTTATGCGGATATCTTCAAGTTCTTGGCTGGCCCATTTAGCTTGATCTGCTACTGTCTGAGACACAGTGACATCACATCTCCTGATGAAATCCTCCTAAATACCCAGCTCGAAAAGTTTGATGATAGGCCCCGTATCAAGCAACAGAAATTGAAATTTTTTCATCCTTGAAATCCTCATCTTCTGTCAGGTACTCACGGGCCTGCTTGTAACTTATATCCATATACTTTGCAAACTGCATCAGAGATAGCTTTCCTTCTCTTAATGCTCGCTGGGCCAAATCGCAGTATCGTTCCGGCAGCTTATTTGGCTTGTATGATGTTCTTGGTTTGAGAAGCTTGAGGTATTGTTTCGCAGCATTTACGTACCTTTCAGTATCTTCCTTTCGGAACCGGTATATACTTGCTACTCGATATAACAGCGCTTCCAAAGACACATCAAACTCTCTCGCTATATTGTCCAATTGATCGAGGCTTATTTGCTCTTGGTCATTTAAGCTTGATTCAACTCTATCTTTAATCGACTCTTCCGGCATTAAAAACCGGCTCGCGAAGGCATCCGCAAGCTTTTCCTCAGATTCACTTAGCTCAGCCCCTTGAGTCCGGAAAATCGGCCATGTCAGAATATGGAAGAGTTCATGAGCAAGGTCATAGCTACGCCTCCACTGCTTGCTCTGAGCGTTTAGTAGAATAGCAGGACCAAACTCTTGTGACTTTGTTGAGATAGAACTGCCAGAGTATTCCAAATAGAATATCTTAATGTAGTAGACCTCTTCAAGTATTCGCTTAAGTGAAGCTATTGGCACGTCACCAAGGCGAAACCACTTCTTGGCCTCATTTGAAAATAGTTCAGCTTTTCTAAAAGTGAACTCTTCGGCTTTACTTATATCGGGCTTTGGCAAACTGAACTCTTTTACTTCATCAGTCACCACTTCAAGCCTATGGTATTGTTCACAAAGTTGCTTAAACTCCGCTTCGGTTTTCTTGCTTTCTGCCGTACCTGGTTTATCCCGCCAAAGCAATACATCTTCAATAATTGGCTCATCAGT
>JAUXAH010000080.1 GCA_030614945.1 Phycisphaerae bacterium | reverse complement strand
GGAAAGGTCTGCAAAGGCGAAACTTCTTTTGCTTCTTTTAGCTCTTCCGGCAGGCGGGAGAGGAATACCGAATGTATGAGTTTTACAAATGAAGCCAGAGTGAGCACACTTCCGAAGATAGCGCAAGCGAGCCAGATGGGCCATAGTCTGGCTGCCCCACCGGTTTGTGCGGGATCCATCTGAATTACGCCTTGATAGACCATCCATTTGGAAACAAAACCGTTGAATGGGGGCATGCCAGAAATACTCAAGGCAGCGATCAGGCAGGTAATGAAAGTAATGGACATTTTTTTGCCTAGGCCGCCAAGTCTATCTAACTCACAGGTTCCGGCTGCCTGCTCAACTGCACCACCGCAGAGAAACAGGCAACATTTATATATTGCGTGGTTGAGCATATGGAACACTCCGCCTGCGATACCCACGGCTGTCCCAGTTGCTATTCCAAGGACCATATAGCCGACCTGACTGATAGCGTGATATGATAATAGCTTTTTGAGATTATGCTGAACCATAGCAATCATTACGGCAATAATGACTGTGGCTGAACCGATCAGTGCCAGGATGAAACTTAAAGCGGCTGACTCCAGCACAAATATTTCCCGCACAATTATTACAAGCAGATAAATTCCCAAAAGTTTGTCGATCGCAGCAGGCAACAGCGCCATTACAGATGTCGGGGCATACTCACCGCTTGTGGGCAGCCAGGTATGGAGTGGCAAAGCGCCTGCCTTGGTAATAGCGGCTGTCATGAGCAATAAGAAGGCTATAATTGGAAGAGTTGAAGTTGTTGCGATGCTAATATCCGAGATGACAAATGTACCTGAACGTGCCCATATCATCAGTGTCCCAAGCAGAAGAGCAGCATCGGATACTCCTACCATTGCGAAACTTTTTGTTGCTGCGAAATTGGAGCCCCTACCACCTGTGGTTATCAGAAGATAGAGCGAAACGGTAACTATCTCCCAGAACATGAGCAAAAACAGTAAATGATTGGAAAGCAATACGCCCGCAGTGCCGCCTATTGAAAGTAGAATAGCGCCATAGTACACGTTGGCTCGCTTTGTCTCAGTCCTGGACCTTAGTGAATACAAGGTTATTAACAGACCGAAACCCATAGCGAACATCAATATGAACTCTCCCAGCGGCTTAGCACTCAGCAATAAGTCTAATTTCAGGTTATCTATCTGAAGAACAGAGCATGCATAATCAAGCTGGCCAACAGTAAATATCCGGATGGCCAGCGCAAGTGTTAAACCTGAGATAACCAACGTTAATGCTTTGGACAAAAACTTTGTCTTGTTCGGCAAAAACAGCAAAACAAAACCCGCGGTTAGCGGCAGAAAGATTGGGGCAAGTAGAATTTTATCCAATTTCTAATTCCTCCATCTTTAGCTCCGGCAGGCCGGAATCTTTCCTTATCCCTACTAATGACGGCCAAGGCAACACTAACAATTATTATTGGTAACCTATGTTCAAAAAAATTATCCCTGTTAGGACAAAGTCCACCGTTGATACTAAATATACCGTATCAAAAGTGAGCAATCACATAACAACGATTATATATTATCACGCTCACATTGACAATAATAATTGCCGGGTTAGGCGAAAAATTTTTAGCTTAACCTTTTCTGAGCCTCAGAATAAACCTTACAGGCCCAACACTTATTACTTTCTTTAATAGAACTTCTCTGGACTATCACCCAGCAGGGGCGAGTTTTATCAGCAGAAGCTGGACATCTTTCTTTCTTAACTTTGGGACAATTTTTGATCTTCCAAGAAGAAACGACTGCTAATAGACGTTGAATACTAACGATGTTCAATCCTTCGTGGTGAATCAACTTACGAATATGACGAATCCATTTAAGGTCTCTATCGGAAAATAGACGGCGACCATTTACTGGGGCACGGAATGGTCTAATCAGTCCTTTTTTCTCATATTCTCGGAGCGTATGCTTGCTTATACCTAATTTTTTGGCTGTAATAGTTACAGAATAGGATGCTTGTTTTTCACTTAATTTTACCATCTTGAATCCCTATGCTTTCCTTAGTGAATACCCTGCCAATTATTCTTGGCAGTGTTCTTGAAAAATATATATATATCTGATTTTCGCAATGAAGAACAAAGTATCACCGGTAGATTCAACTCTACCACTTCATTATTACCTTTCAATCGTTGAGCAAGACAAACCCTAACAATAAACATTACCAATGTCAAGCAAAAAAATTTTAACCCAACCTTTTTTGTGCTTCAAGATAAACCTTGCAGCTTCGACATTTATCAGCATCTTTACAATGTTTGTCAGCTATTGCCCAGCATGGCAAAGTCCTGTCCACCACTGCCCTACATTTCGCTCGGATTTCCTTGGGACAATCTTTAACTTCCCAGCAAGGCATAACCGTTAATAAGCGCCTAATACCTTTAATGTTTAGCCCCTCCTGATGAATCAGTTCTCGGATACAACGAATCCACTGAAGATCTTCGTTAGAAAATAACCTATATCCATTAGATGGATTTCGATAAGGTTTAATTAATCCATCTTTTTCATATTCTCGAAGCATACGGACACTGATTCCTAACATCTTGGCCGCGGTAGAAATATTATAATGGGTAGCTCTTCTGTCCAATTACATCACCTCAAAAAGCCTCGTAGAGGCAAAATTGACTTTTTATTATATTAGAATAAGAAGAAATAATCAATATTTTTCGAATGTCCAATGCTATTAAAAACTTTAATCTTACTATTTATTGGAGCTAAACTCAAGATCTTTGGGCAGGAAACCTTCAGATTGCTTCGCAACGTCGCAATGATATACCTCGTATTTTGCTGCTGGATTCGGGCGCCAATATGTAATTTTAGCGGGAGATACTCTCTTCGAGATGGGCAAGCACGGTCCTGGCTTTGGAGACCTTGTTGCCGGCCGGGCCCAGCCAGTAGAGCTCTGCATCTCTCTGCAAGAGGTTTTCTATCTTTTTGCAGGCCAGAAGTACGGTAGCGTGATTTTTATTGCCCATAAATCTGCCTACTTCCGAGGACGACATCTTGGTGTGCTTTCTGGTCAGATACATACTAAAATGCCGGGCCAGGGCTACTGTTCTGTTTTTCTTGGACGAGTGTATATTAGCCGGCGTTAAGCCAAAATAGGTGGTGACGGCTGATTCGATATCCGATATGTGGACAATCGGGTCTGTTCTGGCCAGATGTTCAGCCAGAATCGTTTTGGCCATAGAGAGGCTGATTTTCTCATTTTGCAGTGCCGAGTATGCAATTAGTTTCAGCAGGGCCCCTTCCAATTCCCGCACGTTGGTCCTCAGACTTTCGGCAATGTATCTTATTACACTTTCGGGGATGGCTGTTTGGGTCCCCGTTTTGTGACGACCGGCAAAACGGGACCCTTCCATTTTCAATTTGCAATTGTCGAGCATCAATTGTCTTGCGTACTGTCTGCAGATTTGGCATCGCGTCTGGAAATCAGGGTTGTCAATCTTGACGACCATTCCCGAGACGAATCGGTTAACGAGCTTCTCGGACAACTGGCCTATCATTTTCGGATGGGCGTCGGAAACCAGGACAACCTGTTTTCCTGCCAGATCGATGGTATTGAAGGTATGCAGGAATTCCTCCTGCGTCGAGGGCTTGCTGGCCAAGAAGTGAATGTCGTCGATGGCCAACAAATCCGTTTGTCGCATTCGACGGCGAAAAGCCTCCAGCTTTTTTGTCTTCAAGGCCAGCACGAACTGATTGGCAAAATCTTCCGCTGAAAGAAACAACCAATCAGTTTGAGGGCGGCTCTTGCACACTGCATTGCAAATCCCTTGCAGCAGATGTGTTTTGCCGACCCCGTATCCTCCGTGAATAAACAGCGGATTGAAAGGGCTTTGCTGCTGATTGACGACCGCTTTGGCGGCGTTGTAGGCCAGCTCATTTGACTGGCCGACAACAAATGTATCCAGACTTAGTTTCAGTTTTTTCTTTGAATGTCCGGCCAGGGGAGATATTTTGGTTCTCCTGCTGTGCAGTCGATTCTGGGCCCGCTCCACGAGTTGTGCCTGCGAATCCAGCTGCGTTCGCCGCTGCTGTCCTGCAAGCTCGTGGTCGATGGTAAAAGTAATCTTTACCGCCCCCGGCGGTTTGCCGGTAGCCGTCTGAACCGCCTGGTCGATTTCATTTAAAAAATGATTTTCAATCCAGCTTGCTATGAAAAGGTTTGGCACACCAACTTTCAAATATCCGCCGGCAAACGTCAGTCGCGTTGAATTTTTAAACCATATTCGAAACTTTTGCGGCCCCACCTTCTCGGCAAGGGCTTCGTTGATAGCACTTATTTGGGCTCCCGCCGAGCGGGCTTGCTCATCCATGATTGTGCCCTGCATTGGTAATCTCCCTATTCTCGTTCCTTAATACTCGTTTCTCGATACTACATTCTCGATATCGGACACTCGACGAGCATCGAGTATCCGGCATCGAGTATCGTTATTATTGAGCAGTGGCAAGGCAAATCAATCCCTTTTTACAAAATTTCTTTTCCACCTGATAGAGGTTGCTGTCAGCACTGACTTTGCGCACAAAAAAAATTTGTTTTGAACAAGTTTTGCACATCGTAAGTGTATTTTGTGGAAAAGCTGTGGATTGGATTTTCAAATTGACAATTGACAACTAACCATCGAAAATTGAAAAAGAGCCGGTAATAAATAGTCAATAGTAAATAGTCAAAGGATGGTTAAAAATGAATCGACGTGATTTTCTAAAAGCCGTGGGCCTGGGTGCCGCATCGCTGGCTTTTCCAGGCTGCATAGGTGTCTCCGGGCGGCTTGCAGACGAGTGGGCCGGGAATAAGCCGAACATTGTGATAGCGCTGTGTGACGACTTAGGCTACGGCGACCTGGGCTGCTACGGCCACCCACACATAAAGACGCCGAACCTGGACGGATTAGCTGCCGGCGGGATGAAGCTGACCGATTGCTATGCCGCCGCCCCCGTCTGCTCGCCGGCAAGGGCGGGGATACTCACCGGCCGAACGCCCTACCGCAGCGGTGTCTACGACTGGATTCCAGGCAACAATCCTATGCACCTTAAACAAGAAGAGATTACTGTTGCGACGCTGTTGAAAAAATCCGGTTATGCGACCTGTCACGTGGGCAAGTGGCACTGCACCGGCAAATTTAACTCGCCCGAACAGCCACAGCCCGACGACCACGGCTTTGAGCACTGGTTTTCCACGCAGAACAATGCCAGGCCGACGCACCACAACCCGAAAAACTTCGTCCGCAACGGCCGGCCGGTCGGCCCATTGGAAGGATACTCGTCGGCGCTGATTGTGCAGGAGGCGATTAACTGGCTTAATAAAGAATGGGACCGCTCAAAACCGTTCTGCCTGTTCGTCTGGTTTCACGCGCCACACGAGCCGATTGCAACAGGGCCGGAATTTATGGAGATGTACAAGGGCAGGAAAGAGGCCATCTATTATGGCAACGTTACACAGATGGACTACGAGCTCGGCCGGCTGATAAAAACGCTGGACGAAATGAAGCCCGTTAGAAGTAAATCAATCCGTAAAACGGGGACTTCTAACGGGCTGAAGCTGCGCGATGAGACCTTCGTAATGTTCACCAGCGACAACGGTCCCGAGACACTGAACCGCTATCGCGGCGCCTATCGTTCGTTCGGTTCGCCGGGCCCGCTGCGGGGTATGAAGCTGCATATGTACGAAGGCGGCATCCGGGTGCCCGGTATTATCCGCTGGCCAGGCAAGGTCAGACCGGGGACTATCTGCCGCGAGCCGGTCAACGGCACGGATATTTTAGCCACGCTCTGTGCGATGGCCGGTGCACGTGTGCCAACCAACAGGCCAATCGACGGCACAAACATTCTGCCGATATTTGAAGGCAAGAAGCTCAAGCGCAAAGTGCCTTTGTACTGGCGATACGACCGAGCGCTCAGCAAGCCGTTCACCGTGGCGATGCGGCAGGGCGACTGGAAGATTCTCGCCGACAATAAGATGACGAAGTTTGAGCTGTACAACCTGCGCGACGACATAGCTGAGAAGCACAACCTCGCCGGCAGTGAGCCGAAGCGTATTGCGGCAATGAAGAAAAAGCTATTCAGGTTGCACGCCGAAATCGACGCCGAAGGCCCGAAATGGAAGTAGCTCGATGCTCGATACTGGATGCTCGATACTCGTGGAGGAGAGAATATGAGCGTGAGAAATAAAAAATTATCGAACTTTTTTAGTTGAAATGCCGTAAGGCAGGAATAGATAGAAGGCAACCATTTTTCCCTCAGTGTCAATAGCATTAAGAGGATTTTCACAATGGCAATTCCGAAAGCGGCAAAAAAAGCAATCGCGATTGGTGGACTTGCGATCTTAGTAGTTCTTTTGGCGGTTATAGCGGCCTATTGGCTTGGCGAATCAGACTCAGGTGGCTATATCGAACGCAATCCCCACAAGATAATTGCTCAGTTGGAAAAGATACTTGAAGTTGATTTTCCTGAGAATATCAAAAATGTCAAAGCCGCCAAGGTATGGATCAAACGGGAGAATTGGGTAGGTTATATCATTAAATTTACAGCTGAACCTAATATGGTTGACGGCTTTCTTAAGTTCGAAGACCTGAAGCCGTATGACCGGGAGCGTGACTATAGAGACTATGGTAGACCGACGCCCGAGTGGTTCACGAAGCCGATCCAGCAAGGCAAAACGGGAAATCTCATTTTAGATAGCGCTGGGGGTAGAATCCAATATGGGGTCACCATATATATTGACACCTCAGACGCGAGAAACTTTGTGGTTTATGTGAAAGTAGTTACAATCGTGGATTAGACAGACCGACGCAATAGTTTAGCTAATTTACCTAAGGGAATAGATGATTCGAAGGCGTCAAAGTGGTTGAATCGAATTGCGGCCGGCTTTATTTTCGTTTGATGATAGCGATGTAGCCGCCGTCGTGGTCGTGTGATTCGGCTGAAGGTAAAGTGAGTTTTTCAGATTCAAGTTTGAAGTTTTTATTTCCAAGCAGGAAATTTCTCACAAGCTCGTTGTTCTCGGCCTTTTGAATACTGCAGGTGCTGTAGCAGATTTTCCCCTGCGGCTTTAACATTGCTGCTGCTTTCTCGAGCAGCTCGCTTTGTATTTTCGTCAGCTCTTTTATTGCCCTGGGCTTTATTCTATAGCGGGCCTCGACGCGTTTTGCCAGTACGCCGGTATTTGAGCACGGCACATCGAGCAGAACGCAATCGAATTTTGAATTTTGAATTTTGAATTTTGAATTGAGAAGTTCCTCATACGAAACGATATCGACTTTGTTGATGCCGAGCCGAGTGGTATTTTCTTTAACCTTTTTCAGCCGCTCGCCGTCAATATCAGTCGCGATAATCTTTGCCGAATCTGCGGTAAGTTCCGCCAACTGTGTGGTTTTTGTTCCCGGTGCGGCACATAAGTCGAGAATTGTCCATTCGGGCTGCGGCTTCAAGAGGTGTACCGCTTGCGCTGCTGTGATGTCCTGGACGGTAAATAAGCCCTCTGCAAAACCCGGAAGCTGCGTTACCGCCTGCGCTGCTTTGATTTTTATCATCCTCGATTCTCGATGCTCGATACTCGATTCTCGATGCTCGATACTCGATGCTCGATACTCGATGCTCGATGGTCGTGGGGTAACGTTGGGTACTATTTCAAGGTGGATATCTGCCTGGCGAAATTTTTCGGCTAATTCCTGTGTTGTGGTCTTTAGAGTGTTTGGCCTGATGTAAATACTCGGCCTGCGATTGCCGGCGAAGCAGATTTGCCGGGTTAATTCTGCGCCGAATTCGCCGAGCCAATCGGTTACAAGCCATTTGGGCAGTGAAAAGGCGGTACTGAAATACTGGGCCGGCGAAGCTTCCGGGTCCGGCAAAATATCGGTATCGAATTCG
>JAUXAH010000388.1 GCA_030614945.1 Phycisphaerae bacterium | reverse complement strand
CCTTTGATCAGCGTAGCTCGTGTGTTTGGCATTTTCTCTGGCGAGGATCCCGCAGCGATGCTCATCAAGCTCGGGGCAACAACTGCGTTAATAATTATCGTTGCAAGATACTTTCTCATGATGACAATTCCTCTCGTGTATTTGATAGACAATTTGATTGTTGTTTTCTTGCGATTGCGGCAGTGAGCCGGAAAGCAAGAGAAATTGGTGCACTTTACCGGCCGGCATAGATTGATTTCATCTTCCAGCCTTTGACTGTGGCCGTTATATCACCACCTTTGCTGAACAGGCTTATGCCTGCATTTTCCTTATCGTGCCGGTGCATGTATACGGCGGCCTGGCGATCGTTGACGAATACCTCGACCATGCCTTTGTCAAGGAAGATACGAAGATTCAGATCTTCACCTTTCTTAAGCTCGAACGGAGGCTTAATATCGCCCATTGCCAGAACCTTGCTCTCCGGCTTGATGGTGATCGGAAAGCCCTTGCCATCCTCATCGCAGAATACGCTGACGCCATATTCTTTGGCGCCGGTTGGTTTGATTGTGACGCTCAGCTCTACAGTGTCACCGGAAATATCCTTGAGCATGTGGCTGCTATTGCTTTTTACGATGATGCTACCTTCATTCTTCTCATCATAACGAAGCTTCTCAAGTTCCCGCAGCGGTTTGATGCGCAACACACCATCGGTGGGCAGACTAAGTTCACGCGGCAGTGACTGGATAGCGGTCTGGGCGCTCTGGGCGGCCTTCAGATTGCACCAGGCCCACATAACACGGCGGCCATCCGGAGTCAGCAGTGATTCCGGCGCAAAGAAATCCCACTTCCTCCAGTTCATCATGGCATGGAACTCGGGAAGATACTTCTCGTCCTTAAAATCGCCAAGGTAATAACGGCACCCTCGCCTGTGACTGATGCAAAGAAGCATCCACTTGTTACCTATCTTGAACATATTGGCGCAAGAGACGTCTTCATTTTTATTCGTCCCAATATCCGGCATGTCATCGTGCAGCAACAGGCCGAGATAGTCCCAATCTTTAAGATTCGAAGATTTCATCAAATGAGGTGGTTTGCCGCCGGATATCGCATAATAGGTATCGCCATTCAACCAACAGTCCGGATCCCACATACGTATCTTGGCCACCTGCCCGGATTTAGTCTTGGGCTTAACCGCAACCGGCTTGGTCCATTTATCCAGGTTATCATCAAGGGCAAAAGCCAGGTGGTTGTTTTTGGATCCCTGACCATGGTAGATCATTGCCGGCTGGCCGTCCTTGGTGAAGAATCCTGTACCACTGTACATTCCGTGACCCGTATTGGGCACGGTAAGTACGGTGGGGTGCCACTTCCAGGTAACCATATCCTTGCTGGATACGTGAGCGAACGCACAGCCGTGCTTCTCTTTGTAAATATAGTGCAGGTGATAGCGGCCTTTATAGTAAAAAGCCGGGTTGGAGGCGCCTGGGGCGCCGCCGGCACCCGGACCCGGGTGGGCAAGATGGTATGTCAGCCAGCCAGCCGGCACATTTTTCGGCATGGCAGGCGTTTCCCCCAGCGCCTTGTCCGTCTCCTCTGATTCTGCAGAACACAGAGAAAACGCTGCCAACACGATGATGATACTTGAAATAAGGGACTTCATAATTTGCTCCTTTTTGTTGTTAGGTGCTTTTGAAATTTCTCTTAATAACGTTAATCCCGTCTATGTGAAAAAACTAATTGCTCTGCCAGACCTTGATGTTCTTGAACGCACCCTCGTCGTCTGCGCCCATGAAGCCGACCTGCCCGTTACATTTCACGCGTTTGAGGTTCATCAGGTAGTCATTGGGCTGCCCTGAAAAAGGGCTGAAGTAGGTGTGGCATTTCGGTCACGCCAAAACCCAAGCAGACAAATTTGGATGCGGCAGAATCAAACCTACGGAAAACCAAGAAGAGGCAAGGCGTTGTTAGTCCCGAAGAACGGCAGGATAAAGATTCGCATATTAAAAGACTCGACCAGTATAGAGACGTATGGCTTTGACGGCAGGGTGTATATTCCGATGTGCACTACAATCGATCCCGACAGAAGAGAGCTGATTTTCTCGCTGCGCTCCGGCACCTGCGAGATAGAGTCGTTTGAGGCACACGGCCTAAAATCTGCATGGCCACAGTGAAAACACGTTATAGGGTATTCGCTTTAATATCTGCCAAACATTGAGAAGATAGTCTTTCTCTACAGACATCGCCAAGAGAAGTACTTAGGATATCATCATCTAAACTATCAACACTAATATTTACTTTGTGTCTTTTGTGCCATTTTGTGACTAATAAATTCCTCTAACGACATACGATATACGACATACGCAATACGAATATGTGGCCATTTCCTATCCTTTAATTTTGAATTTTGATTTGTCATTTTGCTTTTTGATTTTTAACTTTTGATTTTC
>JAUXAH010000405.1 GCA_030614945.1 Phycisphaerae bacterium | reverse complement strand
ATGGTCGTCCAGGGCGACCCGCAGGGCGACCACTACGGCCCCGTATCCATCGGTAAGCCCGATAAAAGGGTCAACCAGCAGTGCGTACGCCGTGGTCAGAGAATCGCAGAACTGACTAAAAAACTGGTGTCCTGACAGGCCACTTTCGGCTTCGCTTCAGAGCCTGCCCCGAGCTTGCCGAGGGGATAACAGTGGAAATCGGCCAGGATGGCAAAAATAAATATTGATTTTTTTTGCAAAAAAGGCATTTTTCTTTGACAAAACACTTGTGCACCGTTAAGTTTTTACCGATTTTAACCCACAAACGGCAATTTTAACCCCCAAAGTGGAGGACTACTCGATGCAAGAGTACGAAGACCTTAAAGTATTGGTTGCTGAAATTGAAGGCGACATCAGCAAAGCCGAAGGCGGAAATAAGGCGGCAGGGACGCGGGTTCGCAAGCAAATGCAGAAAGTCAAGCAGGCTGCTCAAGTTGTTCGCAGCCGCGTTCTTGAAATCAGGTCAACCCAATAAATTATCACAGGCATTCGTAAGCGCTGAACGCTGTGCGTATTTCGGCTCGGTTGCGGCCAGCTAATGGGCTTACCGCCTTAGAAGTAAACAGCCGCTGTTTGTCCCGCTGATAGCGGGGACTTCTAACGGGGCTTACCGGGATCGGCCGGATAGCGGCGCCTCAAATGCGCAGAATGCTACCCTATCGAGGTCAATAATGCCGCCGCCATTATTATTTGATTTATCGAAAATAGACCTGACGGCAGAACCCATATTCGATAAAGAAGCGATTGGCAAAGCAAATCCCCAACGATTTGAGATGCAGCAGCTCGATGGCATCCTCTGGTACGATAAGGAAAAACTTCTTGTTCTGGCCTATAAGGATGTAACGAAAAATGAATTCTGGGTTCGTGGGCACATCCCCGGCCGGCCGTTGATGCCCGGCGTAATAATGGTCGAGGCCGCAGCTCAGCTTTCGTGCTTTTTTGTGAAGCTGATTTATGAGCTGAAGGGCTTTATCGGCTTTGCCGGCATAGACTCAGCGAAGTTTCGCTCTGTTGTCGAGCCGGGACAAAGATTGCTTCTGCTCGGCCATATTACCAAATTCAGGCGGAGAAAATACACCTGCAGCGCCCAGGGCATCGTTGACAGCACTATGGTATTTGAAGCGGTCGTATCCGGTTTGCTGATTTAAAAGGCGATGGACAGTTGAACGGTTAAACGGTTCACCGTTTCACAAATAGCCCCAAGGGGATTCGAACCCCTGTTGCCGGGTTGAAAACCCGGTGTCCTGGACCTACCTAGACGATGGGGCCAACCAAGAAAACGCAAAAATTAAAAATAAAAAATCAAAATTGTGGAGTCCAGCACCAAAATCATCCTCTTTTGCCAGGTAGTTTTTATTGTCGAATCCCGCACCAAAAGAGCTTCAGCCCCGACATCATCGTGGTCCATCGGGGCGGTTTTGGTGCGGGACGACGGCTCTATTTTGGTGCTGGACGACTTCCTTAATTTTGCATTTTGATATTTGATTTTTGATATTATTTTTTATTACTCCATAGTAATTGCTTCGACAGGGCAGGCGTCAACGCAAACGCCGCAATCGACGCATAAGTCGGCGTCAACCACCGCCTTGTCATCAACCATCTTAATTGCCTCGCTCGGGCATTCTTCCACGCAGGATTCACAGCCGTCGCATTTTTCCTTATCTACGATAGCCGGCATTTACGCAACCCTTTCAAAAACAGCCCAAAACTTACCGGTAAAAAACGAAATGTTACAAAATTATGATGATATTACAATATAAATTTTTGCGAAATTCGAAAGTGAATGAAAAACTACCAGCGCCGATTTCATTACTCTTTACCAATCGGCAGCAACTTTTCCGGTTCGCTTTGTGCCGGTTGATTTGCTGGTTCCAGGGCTTGTGGGCCGCCGGCACCTAATGCGATTGCCATATCGCGAACGAGCTTGCTTGAGTCATTTTTGGCTGTCCAGTCCAGGACCTTGGTGAAATTGCTGTTCTGGCTTTTGGCCAGCAGATAAACAGCCATCATACGGGCCGGCCAGTGAGTATCGTTCAAGTTTTTGGCCGCACCACTTATCAGCTCGTAATCCAGCGGCAAAGAAAGCATCCCGGCCATAGTATCGACCTTAACGACCCAATCATCGTCGTCAAGGTTGTGTACCAATGCGGATTTCAACATATCCGGCATCCAGTCGGCATACATAAATTTATAAAGCGGCTCCCGATTTGCCATCGCATGCTGCTCCGTCAAAAGGCCAATGAAAAGCTGTGCGGTTTTGATTTTTTGGCCCTGCCGT
>JAUXAH010000656.1 GCA_030614945.1 Phycisphaerae bacterium | reverse complement strand
CGAGAACGTCCGGGACGGTCCGGCTGGTGACTGCCAGGAAGATGATGGCTGCCAGGGAGCTCAGGGCCATGCTGCCCTGAATGATCAGGGCTGGTGTCCAGCGTTCGGTCAGTTTGGGGGCCACGGGGGGAGTGTAGCACGCGGGGCCCCGTGTGTCAAAGGGATACCGTGGGGGGGTTTAAGGATCCAGAATTGTCGGCGGATCCTGCACGGCCGTTCCGATCGGAGATCTGGCGCCGGTGGGATCCGGGCCCCTGGCAGGCAATAACAGGGGTGTAAAGTCGGTAGATCTTGCAAGGGAATTGATGAGACCTTTACGGAGCCGCATGGCGCCACGTGGTAGACTGGGGCAGGCCCCGGCGACGGGCCAGGGGCAACCAGAGAAGGGGCAAGGGATGAAATGGCGGTAGGGGACGGATTGAGGGAACTGGGGGAGAGGCTCGTTCGGAAGGACGAGATGGCTCACAGGGGCCGGATGCTGGCTCTGCAGATCACGCTGGACCGGGGGGCCGCTATGGTGGCCTCGCTCGGCTACGAGAAGTGGGGGCAGTGGGCGGTGTACTTCCTGGAGGTGATGGATGGCCTCCTGGGGCAGAGGAAGGTGCTGGGGGAGGTGCGCGAGGAGTTCCTGCGCCAGGTGCGAGATTCGATCTCGGACCGCCTCGGGGCGGACGGCTGGTAGGTTTGGCCTGGGGGTCCGTCCTCGAGGGCGGGCCCCCAGGGAGCTCTGCGGGGGTGTGCTGCAGTCAGGGCGCAGAGCACAGCCGGCCCAGCACGCCCACCGGCGTCCTGCTCTGCGCCCTGCGAATTCGTCAGACCGGCTCGCTGTCAGGGGCCGGTGGGCGAGATGATAGACCGGCCGCCGGCCGGGCCGCTGTTTTCGTGGGTGAGGCCACAGGCTGCCTCGCTTTGGAGACCCCTGCTTTTGGCCGCCGCCGTGCTCCTTGTTCCCCCGCAGTAGCGCACGGCGGCGGTGTAGGGGTGGGTGGTTGGCGCCGCGCCCCCCGAGTCCAGCAGGCAACCTCGCGGGGCAGATGGACAGGGGCCCCTGGGCTAGGTCTGGGTGCGGGGCGGGCGGGCCGGAAAAGCACAAAGCAGAGCACCCGTTCGCCAGGGCAACCCGAATCGCGCGTGGGAGCTCCCCCAGGGGCCGCACGAGGCGATCCTGGCCGCGATTCCAGGGCAACCCGCGAGCTCGCGGCCGT
>JAUXAH010000035.1 GCA_030614945.1 Phycisphaerae bacterium | reverse complement strand
TTTCCGGCATCCGTTCAACTTTATAGCCTGGTTCACTGAATGCGGTGAACTCGCCAAAGGGACGCTCTGGAAAAGAATCAAGATATTTTGACAGCAGCCTTTTCATTTTAGAAGACACCTTCGGGTATTTATCATATACATTGATATTTTCTTCGGGGTCATTTTGCAGGTCATACAACTGGTCGATTTCCCAGTAATGCGGATTGACGATCGCGGCGTGATAACCCAGATGATTATTACGGGTCAGATAGGGCCTGTTTACAGGCGGGTGGCCTGTATAATTGCTGAATTTTTTGCCGCGGTTGATCCTGTCCTGCATGGCTTTTGGATATCGAATGACTATGTATTTCCATTTTTTTGTTTTAACACATCGTGAAAATCCCAGCTCACCGAAGAGCGAATCCCGGAGGGGTTTGTCGGAACCTTTCATTACATGCTTCAGGCTGAGGCCGTCGATATAATAGTCAGATGGTTTATGCACACCACATATATCCATGATTGTTGGTGCAAAATCAATATTAGAAACGATTTCATCATAGCTTTGGTTGGGTTTGATTTTCCCTGGCCAATACATGATCATGGGTACTTTCATTCCGAATTCATGTAAAGTTGCTTTTCCATGCCTCCAACTGCCATGGTCAGATACGAAAATAACTAAAGTATCTTTTTCAATTCCAAGTTTTTTAATTTTATCAAGAATCGCTGCAATACCGTCATCAAGCCATAACGCAAAAGCTTTGTTCGGTTTTTTTCCAGCGGCTTTATTACGTTCAAAGACACTTTTGCGGCTTGGCATAACATCAAAATTTTCTTTAACAAATCCTTCACCAGTCATGTGTGGGTCGGCGTCGAGACCGCTATAAAACTTTCCATTTTTCTGATTCCACGGCACAGGGCCGTGATGCAGAGTCGTGGAAAAATAAAGGAAGAACGGGTTTTGTTTATTTTGTTCCATAAACGTAAAAGCTTTTTTGACGGTCCAATCAAGATTATGGACAGACAGATCATCGTTATATAGCTTTCCAAGATTTGACGGATATACTCCATCGACATAATCAAAACCATACGGCTTCATGGCATCGCACCATTTCCGGTGATTATTTTGCATTTTCCTGTTGATTTCGGGATCCTTAGGGTCAGCATTTTGCCGATAGGATTCCAGACCATTTTTGGACCAGTTTTTTCTGACAAGCCAGTTATGATTGATTAAGTGAGATTTACCGACAAATCCTGTCACATAACCGTTTTGTTGAAGCACTTTAGCAACATTCCATTTGTTTTTTTCCAGTTCGCAATTGTTCTCAACTTGTGTTGGTGTTTTACGAGGGTGTAGTTGCATAAATCCCGGCCCTTCACAGCGTCCGGCATACCGGCCTGTCAGGCATGCATATCGAGATGGAGAACAAACAGTACTGGTAACATTTGCGTTGTTAAAAACAATGCCTTCCCGTCCCATACGATCAATCCTTGGAGTGTGGACATCTCCACCCATATAACCAAGTGAGTCCCAACTCTGGTCGTCGGTTATGATAAATACAACATTCGGTTTTTGTTTTGAAGTGTCAGATTTCCGGTATAAAGTGTTTTGGCAAGAAGCGTTAGGAATTACTGACAATCCTATGGCAATACTTGCACTGTTTTTTAAGAATTCTCGTCGTTTCATTTTTTATTATTCGTTTCTTTGATTATATTTTTAGGTGTCCATCAGCAATACGTTTGTTGACTTTATAATATCCTTTTCGTGGTGGAATAGTATGTTGCTGACACTTTTGCGTTTATGTTCTTATCTGTTCAGGCGTGACAATGCTGTTAAATATAATTCTTTTGCGTCCGGCATTTTTTTGTGTTTTTTCATGTAGTCCCGCTGGATATTGTCCAGAGTATTCATCCACAGGGCAATTCTGTATGGGTGTAAATCGTCGGGGTCAACTTTTCCGAATTTTTTTATGAATTCTTTGGTCTTCATCAAATTACGACGGAGCTGGTCGGCGGTTGGCTGTGGTGTTTGTTGTAGCCATGCAGTTGTCTGCTGTATCTCTTTTTGGGAAGGTTTTCGGCCGAGCATTTCGAGGTAAGCGGCGTTTATGACCGCTCTTACTTCGTGTTTTCCGTATTGATAGATGCGGTAGCCCAGTTCGTTGGTTTTACCGTGGTTGCATCGTAAGAGGTGGAGGAGATGTCTTTGGCAGGGTTGAAACTCTTTTTGCAGTTTACAGTTTGTTGTAAGTTTCGGGTCGTAGATGAATGGGCCGGGTTCGTCGGGCGGTAATTTAGGGTTTAGGCCTTCTCCTATACCGGAGTACTTTGCGATGCTCTTGTTGTCGTAAACGGAAAACGAATCAACGCGGCCTGCGATAAGTCCGTAGGCGGCAGCGTTGCCGGCAATAGTGTTGCCGTGTACGGTCGCGCCGACAAGTGTTTTGTGGCGATTTTTTGGAGCCCAGACGCCCGGACCCATCGGAATGGCGATGTGAATTCGCGAACCAAACGCGTCAATGTAATTGTTTCGTACAATCGTTCCTCGATAATCATAACGGGGGTTTTCTTCGTCCTTGTTTAGCGGATAAAAGCCGTCAACGAGATTTATTCCACCGAGTGATTCTCTGGAGATGCTGGAAATAACGTTGTTTTCGGCGATGGAACCGGGTGCTCCGTAAAAAACGATTCCGACATCTGTGGGGTCGATGATCAGGTTGTTGCGAACGATGGTATTTTTTGCGGCACATGAAACGGCATCGCCCCAATTGAAGGGGACTTCGGGTTCTTCACGGCCGTTGCCTCGCGGGTCGACGCCTGCGCCAAGAAAAATGTTACCTTCGATGAGGATATTTGAGGCGCCTTCGTGGACTTTGAGCGAGGACCATGTGCGTGTGCTCATGAAAACATTGTTCAGGGCTTTTTGTCCATCGGCTCCGCGTCCGCCGAAAATGACCATGGGGGACTGGCCGCCGCCGCCGGTTATTCCTTTTTTGGGGACGATTGAATAGCGATAACGGTTTCCGTCAAGGATAACGTTTTTTAGAACAATATGGTTTTTTTGACTGCCATCAACCAGTAGCATCAACTTTGGATCGCTAATTCGCAAGGTAGCAAAGTCGGATATATGGATAGCATCATTTGTTGATATTTTCTGATTAGGGAATTTATATCTCAGTGTTTCAGTGATCTCATAAACACCATTTTTCTTAAGCAGGAGGTTCTTGCCGCTGTCAAGCACCGCTTGGAGATCGCCGCCTGGGGGCACCAATTTTGAAGTAGGTGAACTGGGTTTCGCCTTAGAGTGCGTTTTTACGCAACAGATATTCAGACACAGGGTAAAAACGGACAAGATAATGATAACTACAAGTACATAACTATATTTAATTTTCACTGGTTATCCTTTCGTTGGCGAAACAACAATTATAAACACTAAAGTTTAAATCAGTTCTAATGCTGATTTCAGATTGTCAACATAAGCATTGCAAAGTGATTTTGTGCCGCTTTCTACGATATTGCCGTCAGCTATTCCAATGCAAGCGTAACCAGCCAGGATGACCGAACAGACTCCTGCGCCGCTATCCTCCATGCCAATTACCGAATACCTTTGCTCAAATGGTATACCAAGACCGACTCTTGCCACTTCAGCATAAAGCCAGGGATGCGGTTTTGGCGAAAGCTCCCCAAGTGTGCCGGCTTTTCCTTTTCTCAAGGGAAATCCGGCTGTTATTACTGCATCGTAAAAATCGTTAGGATCGCCCATATCCAGGGTTTTGAATGCGGATAGGATTTCCGGCCAAGCCTTTTCGTAAAGGCCTGAAGTTACCAGGCCAATCTTTATCTCCCTGGCTTTTAGTTCCATGAGAAAATCTTTAAGGCCTTCGGTAGGCGTGAAAGCATTTGCACGGCCTCTGCCTAGCATTATCTCGTTCATCTCGTGATGTGTGTGCTGGAAGTAGTAATTTCGTGCTTGTTCAACTGTCTTATCCGGACAGTATTTGCGGACACAATACTCAAGATGTTCTGAAACACTGTGGCCTGAAACGTAAGAAAGATCAGCATCTTCGAGGGTGAACCTGGAATCGTCAAGAAGGCTTGCTGTAGTCTTTTCAATGATCCATATCCAGAAGCTTTCACTTTTGACACTTGTTCCATCAAGATCCATCAGAACCGCTTTGACTGGCTTTTCGATTCTTGTTTCATAGACCGGATAGTAGGCAGGATAGCCCATTGCAGACTTTACATAAGCGATCAAACGGCCATCGAAAGCTATGAATTCTACCTTCGTATCCCGTGTCATATAAATCGCCTCAACGCCGTTTTTACCAACTTTGTATAAACCGTCGCTGCAGTTTTCCAGCATGCTCATTTCAGCCGGATCAAATATCTTACTTACGTTTGAACTAATCATAGACAAAACTTCTTTGCTTAATCACAATTTTTATATTAATTAAAATGCCTCGGCCGCAAGGCCGTATCCTCAATTTTGATTTTTACATTTTAAACTTATTCTTTACGTCACCACATTATCCGCCGGAAGTTTATTATACCAGAAAACGGTCATCCCGATCAGGCCAACAACAAAGACAGACACCACAACCCAGAAAGCACCCATTGCCTGAACAACAAAGAGCATCGGCGCCATAAATAAGCTTATCTGCCACATCAGCGTAAACGGCAAAGCGATCCAGTCATTTATATGTTCGCGTTTCATTGAGGCCCGTTCGTCCTTTGTCAGCCTTTTCCTGAACTGTCCCCAAGATCCAAACGGGCGTGTCTTACGGTAAAAGTTTTCGAGCACTTTGTCATCTGTCGGCTTTGTCAGATACGTACCGATTATCGAACCGGCAAGGCCGATACCAAGCATCAGAAGAAACAGTGGCTGACCCCCAAGTTCGGGGAAAAATTTCCTCTGCAGGATCGCCGCAAAACCGCCTGCAAAAGTACCGACCGCAAAACCCCATCCGTTAAACCTGTGCCAGTAGAACCTTAGAACCTCAGGAACGAGCAGACCGCCAAGGAGGCCCATGATTATCCATTCCCATATGTCATTAATATTCTTTATCGAATAAGCAAAAATGAAACCTATTACTACAAGGACAAATATAAAGGCCCATGAAATATAAATCAATTCCTTCGTCTCAGCTTTGGGCCGGATGTGTTTCTGGTAGATGTCCTTTGTAAAAAGGCCGGTGGTCATATTAACATTCGAGTCGAAAGTGGACATTGACGCGGCGATAAGAGCGATAAGCATCAACCCCCTGAAACCCTGTGGAATACAGTAAAGCAGAACCCAGGAAAGTATCTTTTCAGGGTTCGGCGTCCCCTCATAACTCAGCATGTCTATCTTATTTTGCCAACCCATCCCATCGGCATCAACCGGGCCAAAATGACTTTCAAGCTCGGCGGCAAGGGCAGGATATTTCCCTTCGGCAGTTACCTCAAACAGAATAGTGGACCAACTCGCCTTAGGCACCAGTTCTTTTACCTTTTGCTCCTGTTCATAAAGAACAAGAAACTGCTGTTGCCAGCCGTCTCCGAAATGCGATTTCAACCTCGCCACCAACTCGGCGTCTTTCTTTGGGTCAAATGAATTTGCAGTGATCTTCGTGTTTATGCCGTCCCAGTCAAAACGCCGTTCAACATCGGCCAAAGATTCAAGAGCCGCAAAATCGATCTGCACATCAGGTGCTTTTTCCGAAACGATATGACGTTTAATAGCGATCTCGGAATTTTCAAGAACCTTCTGATCCGGAAAATTCTTCTGAACAAGGAATATACCAAGAATCGCAAACCCCATCATCATAGGCCACCGTAACATCATCAGCCACGTCCAGAGAAACGTAAGCGTGCCGCATTCGCGGTCATTACGAGCGCCAAAGTATTTCGGGTCCTGTCCGCACTGACCCATTCCACCGAGAAAAGTCCTGAAGAAATAGATAAGCATCGCAATAGCAAGATATTCGAACCCCTTATACCCTTCCGGCATAGAGGTTTTCCAGTGCGGGACGCCGCTTGTCCATGAGTCATTACCTGTTACCTGCTCTGCAACGCGGGCAACCTGGGTGACACCGCCTGCTTCGGTCACTTTCTGGAATCCCAAAATCGAAACCAAAACGACGGCTGCAAAGATGATCAAAGCCTGAAAAATATCCGTAAACACAACGCCATAAAAACCTGAAACCATCGTATAGAGGGTTGCTACACCCAAAAGCATAAGCGAACACATAAACGGCGAAAAAGGAAGAAACGTCGAAAGAAATATCCCGACCGCGATCACCAGGTAACTAATCATACTGACACACCATGCAATTGAGAACAGTGCCGCGATCAGTTGGGCACACCGCCCGCCCGGACCGTCGCCAAACCTGAAGATCATCCATTCCGCACGCGTGATACAGCCTGATCGCCGGTGCCACTTACCCATCCACACAAGACAGAAGGCAAGTATTAGAACCGCCCCGCCGCGAAATGCAATGAAGAGTCCGCGCGGGCCAAGCAGAAAAATAATGGAGATAATAACAACTGTCCCAGCGATATCGAGATGTGAAGCCATACCTGAAATGCCAAGAGCCCACCATGGAATACGACGACCGCCGATGAAATAGTCCTCGACGCTGGCAGAAGCCTTGCGCTTGAGATAAATACCGAAACCGACAAGAATCAAAAAATAGACGGCAATCACACTGTAATCAAAAGTGCTTAGAAAATTCATTGTTTCGATTCCTTCGCAATTGAGGCAGATAATCCATTTAACCGTATCTGCCTTGTCCTAAAATTGGTTTTATTTCCAACGAGAGTAAGTTTCCTTTAGCAGTTTGCACGCTGGTTTCACCGGGTCATCGGCTATTACTCAAACCACTTAATAGTCATGATTTTTTTGCTCGGCATACTGAAACCGACCCAGCCGTCCGAATCCATCGCCATTTTCTCTTCGGAAATCTCTTCCAGCGTCACCTTTTCTACCTTGGACCACTTCCCTGGGTCTGCCTTTGGAAGTTCGAAATTCGATTTCTCCCTTTCGATCGGCGACTGCCTGGCATGACACCGCAAACCCGAATTAAGTCGCACACGGCCATTTACCGTTTCATCATAAGGGTTAAACAACCTCACTACCCACCCCTGTCCGTCTTCGCTGCGTTTAACTCCGCTGACATTAAGCTGATCTGGCTCCAACTCAAGGAAAGATTTAGAAAGTGGCTCATTGCCCTCAACCGTAGGCCCTACCTGTGCGGCAAGCAAAGAATAGTTAAAGCACTCCGACCCCTGCCATACATCCCCTTCTTTCCAATCGCCAGGATGAGACATTATGCCGTAACGGAAAGTTTGTTTGCCAAGGCACTGCGCACCCTTGTCAGTTTTACTGTAATCGGTCATTTCCTGTGTAACGCATATACGCAAAGGTATGCACCTCAAAAGCGTCAAACTTACTGTATTGCTCGTCCCGTCATGGACCTCATAAGCCTTAAGCCCTTCGTTCAGCAAAGCAATTCCATCTTTCCCGTCGCTCAGGTCGATAAACGAGTTCATAGGATGTTCAATATGCGGCACTTCCTGATAAAGCGAATAATCAGGTTTTGCGACCGATCTGGCGACAACATCGAACTGCCCCTGCGCCATGATCACGTCTGTGTTGATACCGGTCGGAAACGACACCATTAGATAATGATCTTCGACACAGTTATCGACTTCTGTTTCAACGTCAACCCATCTCTGGCCGGATCGTAGTGTAACTTTGCTGACAATCTTATAAGGCTTAAGGTGGCTGCTTCTGGACTTATCGTCCATCGTCCTCGACTCCGGCAGCGACCAGTCAAGCGTGATCTGCATAGTCGTTTCAAGTTTGCCGTCCAGAACAACAGCAACCTTTGCCCGTTCATTGAGAGTTGTATATACCTCTTCATTTTCGACAGATATGTGCTCCCACGGATTACCGATCTCGCTCGTATCGCGGAAATAACCCATCTGGTCATAGACCTTGCCGCTAAGCTTATCGTGTACTTTCAAGGTGCCGTTACTGTTGACCGTAACCGAGATAAATTCGTTTTCCATCGTCTGCGGACCGCTCATCTGCGAATCAGGCTGGACAAACTTCTTCGTATCATAAGGCTTAACAAAAAATGTTCGGTATCCCATCGACGGAATATCGGTAAACTCCGCAAGTACATCGTAGTCGATAACGCAGAAGACATTCGCAACGTCGTTTTTAGCCTGAACTATCACCCCCTGGTTTTCATCGACATTGCAAACCTGAACCGCAACCTTGCGGCCGGTTTCATCGACAATATCAAAACCCTTGGCCTCCCACTTGCGAGGAATACTTATCTTGCACCCCAGAACTTCCGTTCGTGTATAAGGCAGCGGATTGTAAACCAAAATTGCCATCTCATCGCTACCGTATGCCGAAAGATCGATAGACCTGGCGATCTCCATCATCGACTGTTCCGTAACGCAGTTGCTTATCTCACGAGACTGCCTGTACCTGTAAACCATATCGTCACTGATAATATCACGGCTGCATCCGCCTATGGAATCATGACCATGGTTCTGCAAAAGCCAGTGATACGCTTTGTCAATAAACGCCTGTGAATAATCACCGCCGAGCATCGCAGAAAACGCAGCAAGCGGTTCGGCATAAACTGTAATATCTCGTTCCGTACGGAAGTTTTCCTGCTTGATATCCATCCTGGCAGAGATGATCCCCGCAAACAGAACGCTCGTGCTCCCCTCGGTGAAATAATGCCGCATCTCACCGGTAACCGTTGACAGATCGTCGCTTACATTTTCACAGACTGCTTTCTGGAAATCGGCAAATGTACTATGAAATACATCGGCCGTATTGTTCAATGCCTCTGCGCAGTCATCTATCATATTTACTTCCCGGACATCGGGGCAGGAAGAATCATGTCCGCAAGACCAGAACCGGTGCGCCGTGGACCAGTCGGCATCCTGCTCTTCGATAGCATTCTGTGCACTTTCCGGTATGTTTTCCTTGAAGTATTCAAAACGCGGATGCGCATATTGAGCATCAAGGCCGCCGTTGGCCTTATCGATCATCCGGAAAGGAGCGTGACCGTTTTCCCACTGAACATAACGATTATCAACATCCTTTTCATTCCAGTAAGCAGGCCGCTGAATGACATACCAAACATTATACCTGGGCCTGCGCCCAAGCCGCGATGCCAGTATCTTCGTACCGTCAGGGCCCTCCCAGAAAACTTCGGACTGAGGAGCGACGATCGTATTAATACCGCGATAAAATGCTATAAAATCAATTCCGAAACCGCTGTATATCTGCGGCATCTGCGATATTTGTCCCCACGAAAATGGCGAATACCCCGTCTTGCTGACCTTACCGAAACTTGCCGCAATCTTATGACCAAGCAGCAGATTCCGGATAAGCGACTCACCCGAAACACTGAACTCATCCGGCAGACAGTACCACGGACCGACAAGCAGCCGACCTTCCGCAACATACTTTTCAATATCCTTTTTTCGCTCAGGCCTGATCTCCAGATAGTCCTCCAAAGGAAGCGTCTGCGAATCCAGATGAAAAGACTTGAAACGAGGCTCCTTGTCAAATATATCCAGCAGCATATTCATCTTGTAAACCAGCATATGCCTTGTTCGCTGCATTGAAAAACGCCACTCACGATCCCAGTGAGTATTGGAAACAAAATGGCACTGAATACGTTTATCTTTTTTCATATTTTTCGTAACTTCCACATCTTTCATTGTTCTATTTGATTTTTCGGCCCCAATGGCCCATTATGACTAACGTCTTGATGGCATTTCTTCAGTGATTTCAATTTCTCCATTCAGCATCTTCTTACCCTGACCGGTAAGCCACAGGTAATGATCCGAAGGCAGCCCTTCCATTGTCAAAAATTTCGACTTACCAACCGGCGGATTATCCGTACACTTAAAAATAGCGGTCGCCTCGTCAACCTCGTCAAACATAGCCTGATACACCATAGTGCACCCTGACTTACAGGCCTCGACATACTGCTTCCACAGAAAGCGTCCTTTCAACCGTGGTATCTGATTAAACTTGGAAGGATCATTCATGAGATTTGTCCAGCTGAAACCCGGCCACAGCACAGGTAAATAATCCTTGCCCTTTTCCTTACACCATTGAACGTCCGGCTTCCAAATGTTTTTAGCAATATTGTCAACGTCTTTCGGCGTTCTAAATCTTCCAACCATCCACGGGCTTACAATATCTGCCTTGCCGATGATCTCGTGAACTTTCTTGTCAGCAAGACAATCCCCGTTCAGGGTCCGCCAATTGGTCGGAACTCCAAGTAAAACCGTGCAGTTACCGTAAACAGGGTCGTTCTTAAAAAATTCCACCAGCTTGTCGCATTCATCCAGACTATAAGGACGGTTCTTAAAACCTATCCCCCACAACCCAACCACCGGCTTGCCTTTATGATGCAGATAAGCCTTATCATTCGCATCCTTTGTAATCTTAAAGTTATCGACCAGTATCTTCCAGTCCCTGATAGTCCGTTCTATCTGGCCCGGCCTATCCCACGAAAGGTCATACATAACAGCATAAGTCCTGCCGTGTATATTTGCCCCGGCCCTGCAATTGGCAAGAACCACGTTTAAATGATAAAACTTGATGGCGCCGTATACCTCACAGGCAAACCGCTGCAGAAATACGCCGTCAATTCCATAATCCTTCATCCACTTAAAATGCCGCACAACCGTCTTGCGATTAAGCGAGCTGAAGACCGAGGCCCTTTTACCGTCGGAATACTTAAATGCTGTAGCATATCTTTCATCTTTATCCAATTCACTCATGTCCGGCCAGATGTCGATACAGCAACTGCCCGGCTTAAACGCGTTGTATTCGCCCCGGATAGACTCCGCCCAATGATTCCATCCTTTACAGGAACCGTCACCGGGACAGGTAAACCAACCCTGATACCCGCACATAACTTTTCCGTCAAGCGTAGAAGTGTCAACGCCGGTGGTACTGATCCCGTCATAAGGAGTAAGAGTATTGTCAATAACCTCTTGACGACTAAGATCGAAAACATTCATAGTTTTAACTTCCTGTTCACAGGCGCATGGCAAAAACATGAAAATAGCCAAATAGATTGATTTTGCAGCCAAAGTGTGCTTCATATTCATTCTCCAACAACTTAACTAAACTGACATTTCCCATTTAAGCGTCGAAAAAACATAATTGTCTCCGTAGGACTTCAGTAATTATCAAAATCACCTTGAACTATCAAGGATTTCCTGAAACAACCTTTTTGAAACCAACACCTTCGCTATCTGAAAAGTTACACAGCGGGCATGCTTGACAACTTTAGCTCCGATCTTAATCAGTTTTACTCTGAGTGTTCGCAGTGACCATTCCCTTACTCTCTTTGGTAAAGCCAAACGTCATCTAACTCTCGATACGCTAATAAACCTGCATCACTGGTTACTTTGGTTCCGTGAAATTCGACCTTCGGTTTGCGGTCAAAATCAAGCCGGAAGAGCATCCTTGCTTCTTTCACCCATTGGGTTCTCCAATTCAGAACAGTAAAACTGGCTTGAGTGGTCTCCATAAGCTCTATACTATCAAAATTTGTAAACGGCGGAGTAAAAGTGCCCCACCTGGCGGAACAAAAATGTACCGCCTGATATGTATATAGCCGAGACCATCCCGGCTGTCAATATTCAATCCTGACCTGCTCGTTTTTCCCGTCTTGTTTTTCTTTTGATTTTATTAGGATTTAACGTATTGTGCGAGTTTTCGAAATTACAATTTTTAGCCCAAAAATGCGGTTGTTTTTTGGCTTTTGCCCAAAGTTGTATAAAAAAACTTGCTTTAATTGGCTAAAAACCAAGGTTGCCTTAAAAAACCCGCACAACGCGTTAA
>JAUXAH010000096.1 GCA_030614945.1 Phycisphaerae bacterium | reverse complement strand
CGAGGGTTCCTGAATCCAATGTAGATTGTCCTGCCGTCAGGTGAAGCACAAAGCCCCTCAATATTAAGGCCCTCTTCTTTGGGCGCGAGGTTTTTGCGCTGTTGTTTTGTAAGGTTCGCTGCACCAAATCGAGTCGCCCGCTTTAATTCTAACTGGACGCTGCCGGCGGTTTTAACCAGACTGTCGATGAGGGTTCGGCAGGGGATACCTGCGGGGCGGATAGTAACGTTGTCATTTTGGACTTTAACCGAGGTGGCGAAAAAACGATACCGGTTCGGCCGCATTTTCCCGTCCTTGTTTCTACCGTGCGAAGTAATCCAATAGATGCGGTCTCCAACCATTGTTGCGCCCTCAATGTCGGCCTCCGGGTGTTCCGGCTCAATATCAAGAAACTCTGTCAGGTCATAAGAGAAAACAGGAAGGCCGGATGCATTGGTTTTGTAAACCCTCAATACGTTGTTCTCATCGTCGGCCACGATGAACATCTTTTCACTCACCGCGACCGCAGCAGAGGCATCACTGGTTCCACGATAAATGAGAACTTCTTCAGGTGGAGTGTTATAAGCAGCACGGCCTATGGTGCTGCACATCAATAGCAGAACACAAGACTCAAGACTCAGGACGCAAGACTTTAATTTTTGGGCTGTGGTCTTTGGTCTGTGGTCTTTGGTCTTTAGGCTTGTTCTCTTGTGCACTTTCTTTCTCCCACATTCCGTCAGGGCGCACCTGGAGGACTCCGGTATCACGATAAAAATTCAAGGTAGCGATAGCATAACTTACCAGAGCTTCCGTAGCGGCATTCTGAGCGTCAAATAAGGCGTCCTGGGCGTTGAGCACGCGGCGACTGCTTGCTCGGCCGTACTGAAGCAGAAGATTGGTATTCTTAAGGCGTTTTTCTGCCAATGCGACGCCGTCTGACTGGACACGGTAGCGTTCGGCTGCTTCCGTCAGGTCACGGTAGGCCTGACGCACTTCCAATGTTACCCAATCGGACATTTCCTCATACTCGCGCTGACGCTGGCTCAGGGCTATTAAAGCTTTGCGATATATGTTTTGTTCAAGAACTCTGTCCAGCGGTAGCTCCACATCGACACCAATCTCGGACTCGTCAAGAAAACTTCTCAGCGGATTGTTGTCACGCAAACGTCTCAGTGGATTGAGACGATCTCGGTCGGTGGTAAAGTCGTCATCTAAAGCACCTACGCCTGCTAATTCTGAAGAGTCTGAAAGCGAGGTAGCATCCACACCAACGAAAAGGTTTAATTCGCCACGAAGACCATCGGCGGCAACAAGAACCTTACGCTCGGCATCAGCGATGGCGTCGCCGCTGTTAGCAAGGTCCAGACGCTCGACCAATGCCACTTCAATGGCCTCGGCCTCGGAAAACTCGGGCTTAGACTGCATCACCGACCTTAAAACTTCAAGCTCATTAACATCTAATTGGAATTCAACATTTGCCGGGAAACTCAACTGCCAAAACTTGAACTCATCCAGTGCCTGCTTGTATTCTTTTTGTGCCTGAACATAAATATCCCAGGCTTCCAGCTTCTCCTGGCGGATGCGGTCCAGCTCCAGACTGAACAAACGTCCTGCATTGACCAATTTCTCGACCGGCCCATACATCTCGTCAAGAGTCTTGTAATATTCGTGCGCATTTTCTACCGCGTCATAGTTCTGCAGAACCCAGTAGTATTGAGTGATGACCCCAACCACGAACGTTTTGCGGAACCGATTGAACGAACGCACCTGATAGAGCGTGTTGCGTTCGGCCTGGGTGAGATTTTCCTGGACGATTTTACGGTTGCTTCCGCGAAGCAGAGGTTGTATCACGGTTGCGCTCAGGATGGAGGCCAGCCCGCCACTAACGTCGCCCGTGACCACACTGAACCAGGCGATACCAACTTTTGCGCCGATTCTCGCACCGTCGGCGAGCAGCCGCTCAAAACCGAAGTCTGCTTCGCCGCCGAGTCCTTCCTCGTCACCCTCTTTGCCGTACGCTTCCCTTCCACCGCTGAAAAACTTTGTTTCAAACTCATGTCGGGTCAATCTCAAATCCAAAGCCGTTGTGTAAAGTAATTCTTTCTCTAATTGATACAGGCGGTTATGTGCTGTTGCCAGCGCTACTGCTTGCGGGAGGCCGAGTACGCCCGAGGCAGGGATGGCTTTTTCGATTTGAATATCATTGGGCGATGGCTCGGTATCGCTAATCTTGTAGTTAACCCGGCTGCCGAATTCCTTCTGCCATTTTTGGTCAATGATTTTATAAACTTTTTCGTCGGCTTCTGCTTTATAGTCATGCCGAGCGCACCCGCTTAAACTACACAAGCCGGCGAGGACGCACATAATCGAATACACCAGTTTTTTGGTAAAACAACTGCAAATCATATATTTGGTATCCCTCCCCAGGTCTGTCAAATCCGTCATCCCGCCACACGATGGCGGATTGCCGGATTCATCCGGCTACAAGCTTCTTATTCCCACTAACTCACCTGAGACCAGTTCCATACCCGAGGGAATTTTTATCGATATGGGAAGTCCCCACTCAGGAATGTTCGGATTTTGCCACAACCGTTCCGGCTTTCTTTCCATAGTCGGCCCGACATGCACTACGCGAGACTCCACAATCGTAACTTTCTGCGCCCTCTTTTTGATAAGCTCAACCCCCATTCCTTCTTGAACCCGGTCTATTTGTTCTTCGGCGGCATAGGCGATTATTTCACGGGGCCTGGCCTCTGCTATGGCAAGTATCGACTCGCCGGCTAAAACAACCTCACCCGGCCTGCGTAAAATAGACTCACCCGACCTGCGTAAAACAACCTCGCCTGCCCTGCCATAAAGTGGGACGACCACGCCGTCGAACGGAGCTTTTAACTTTACCGTTTGACGTAGCTCTAACGCCTCAAGTTGTACCCACAAATCATCCATCCACCGCTCCCGAACCGCTATTTCTTTGTGTATAACCTCAAGGGCACTGTCCACTGATGGGTGCTGCAGCTGGAGTTGGGCAAATTCATCATAGCGCTCTTGTGCTTGTTTCAAATCCTGCTCGCTCTGCTCCAGCAGGCGCTCATTCTCTTCAATCTTTTTCGCTAATGTGCTGTACGCTACCTGCGCTTTTTGTAGTTCATAAGGTACGACAGCTTTCTCGGCCAGAAGCTCCTCGACAATTTGTACCTCCAGGGCCAGGTCTTCCAAGATTATCCGGTCACTTGCAAGCAACGCTTTGGTCTCCAGAATGAGAACTCTGGCGTTCTCTACATCTACAGCGTATCGTCGCTGCGCTTCAACCTTGTCGGTTTCCAGATTAGCTGCTTCGGCGAGCATAGTTTCCTGAATGGGGACTAATTGGGCCATCAGGTGTTCTATCTCCGCCCGGGCAGTATCCAATTGTGCCTTTAATTGACCTTCCAGCAGGGCTTCATTGTCGAGTACAGTATCGATTATAGCCACTGTATCGCCCAGGCTGACTTTCTCAAATAATTGAACAGAAACGCTTTTCAACCGCCCCGGAGAGGTAGCTTTAACGTGACGCACTTGACCCTGCGCAAAACCCGGAATTTCAAAACGTTCAGCGCGACGCTGAAAAAGCGCGACCACGCATGCCACCGTTCCCAACCATACCAGGATAGGCAAAAAATGCAGATACAAACGACGAAACCAGTAACTCTTTGAGCCTATTCTTGTCATACGTGCGCTAAACCTCCAGCAGCCGTTCCTGCATCGTCAGGTTGATACTCTCGATACCCTCGACTTTTTTCAGTTCGGACAACATCAGTTCATTTTTTGCGGCATTTCGTATTATCAACTGGTAAGCGTACTCAACGGCGGAGACGCCAAAGTCGCCCTCTTGCGACGATATGAGGGTGAATTTGCCGCAGAAACGTTTAAGAATAGCGGGAATTGGGTGCTCAGAGCCAATAGGACCCTTAAGACTAAACCGCAAAAAACCATTGTTTGGCTCATGCGTGCCGAAGCCGGTCAGATACAGGTATATTACTATCAAACTGAGAACAACGGTGCCGATAATGGCGGTGCCGTATCGCTGGGAGCCGGCTGCCATACCGACCACCAGCGTACAGAAAATGAATGCTATGTCACGAGTGTCCTTGATGATGTTGCGAAAACGGATAATCGCTAAAGCACCCATCAGCCCAACAGCGGTGATGATATTGTTGCCGATGACGGTCATAACCATTGCTACCACGACGGTGATTAAAATCAGCGCCTGCACAAAGGACTTTGAGTAGGACAGACCACTATGGGTGGCGTGGTAAACCCAGGCTATAACCTGCCCCAGAACAAAGGCCAGTAATAGGGACAAAAGGATGCCTTCGAGAGTAAAGACTCTTCCACCTGCAACAGGGGTCTCTTCAAATACTTGCCAGATTCTATCCATAGTTACTACCCCCTTAATAGCGGCGCACAGAACCTCAGCATACAGGACTCTTTTACTGAAGAAACATATTTCGATGTTGGTTGCTGCCGTAAGTCGAAATACTTGGCCATTTGGCTTATCCACGCCGGGTAAGCATCGGTAAACTTGATCTCTAAAATCACACCGCTTAAGGATATGGAATGATGCTGCCAGCCGCGGCCGTTAAGCGCTACTTCGGGCGCAGTGGTGACCTTATAGCATAGCTGTTGGTCAAAGGTCACCCTTACCCTGTTGTCCGAGTCGCCTTCATACGCTTGCCGCATATAGCGAACTTGTATTACGGGTCTGGCATTAATACTGTCCATATACAACCGGAACTGTCTGAGCGTGTCCTCATCATCGACATTATAATTTTGCGGTGGTAGAGACAATCCCGAAAGCAAAGCGCCTACATCCTGATGCATAATGCGGGCCCGGCTTTTGAGAATAGTCGCGTCCATCCGGCGTTTGATCTCGAAAAAACAAGGATAGTCCGGCTCGTCGGTATAACTGCGTATCCGCAGCTTATAGCGATTTTTCTGCCCTGTCAGACTTTCTCGGCAGAGCAGAAAATCGTTCGAGTCCAAATAGAGACTGACGATCGGATAGCGGCCGCCTCGCCGTAATTTGCAGTAACGGTCCAGGTGCAAGTAGGACTTGACAAACTGCGCAATCGCCTCAGCTTGCGACTCACTGATGCGATATTTCAGCTCATAGCGGTGTCGCAGAGTTCCATTGACCGGCTCCCTCGCCCCTTTTATTACAGTGCTGATGCCGCTTTTACGACGATGTGAGCCCGTCTTTTGCTCGGGGCTCTTTTTTAGTGATCTACACCCTCCGAACATATTAACCCTCTTCCAAACATATCAACCTTACGCTTTAAATCACCCGATATTCAAGAAACCACAATCGTAAAGCTATTTATTCTGGGTACTTACGACTTTTGAGCCCTATTATCGGATACCCTCCTTGCAAAAAGACGTTTGAGCCGCAAATCCATTGCGTAAAAACCAATTTTTCCCCAAACCACCAAACTGACTTATTATAACATATATAGAGTAGGAGTCAATACCTTTTTTAGTTAAAATTGGGGTAACCGTTCACGGGTTTAAACCAGCGTCTATAGCTCAATATAGCTGATTTTTGTTATTGTGCAAGGTGTTTTTAAGATTTATTTAAAGATTTATAAGATTTTTTGGCGAAATAGTTAATCCAATCGTCCATAACAGCTCAAAATCAGCATACTTACCCCGTGAACGGTTACAAATTAGGATGGGAAAGGAACACCGTACACCCCCCCTTCACAATCTCCTCCCTCGAAGCATACCTCTCCCTGCTAATCGTAGTCGCGTATTTCCCAAGCTGCTCCTATCTCTCCACAACAGCTCCTTCTGGAACACCTTTTTTCAAAACGAAGGGTTTTTTCGCAGCCGAAAGCTCGTTTCCGACCAGAACAATACCTTTGCTCGCTTTTCCCCCAACCTCGAGAAAGTTACCGGTTCCAGAAAATGCCCTGCACCCATGGATAAAAGCATCCTGGACACTCTCCAGCAGGACAACTGGGCCATTGGCTCGGGGCTTCGTCGTTTCTGTTCCAGAGAGCCTTAGATTCGTGCAGTTCCTGAGATGAAAAGAGGGGCCCTTGGCAGTGTTCACCTGTACGTTTTGTAGTTCAAGACCCACAGTGCTGTCACAAAAGAACCCCACCTCTGTCGAGGCTACGACATCGGTGATACGCAGCCCCTGAATGGGCATTTCGGGCAATCCAAGTATTTTTGCCGTGCAGAACGATTTCTTGATTGTAAAATGGCTGATGGCTATATCGCGAAAAACAGGGGTCCGCTCTGAAACAGGTTCTGGATCGGTCTTTGTGTAAAAAGTAGTGATGTAAATCGGTTCCCTCACGTTTTCGACCACAAAGTTAGAGAAACGAATGTTTTCCACCACCCCACCTCGCCCCCGCGTACTCTTAATGCGAACAGCACGGTCAGTGCCAACACACACGATGTTGCTTACGCTAACGTTGCGGACACCTCCTGACATCTCGCTGCCAATAACCACAGCACCGTGGCCTTTGTACATCACACAGTTAGTGATGACAACGTTTTCAGTGGGCTTTCCTTTTAACCGGCCTTCTTCATCACGTCCCGATTTCAACGTGATGCAGTCGTCGCCCGTGTCTATGAAGCAGTTCGAGATGCGCACATTGCGGCAGGACTCGGGGTTTATGCCGTCGGTGTTGGGGCCGTCCTCGGGATTGATAATCGAAATGCCTTCCACAACAAGGTTTTCGCAACCGACCGGATGGACCGTCCACGAAGGAGAGTCGATGATGGTCACTCCCTGTATCAGGACGTTTCGGCAGCGGTAAAGGTTGATTACCCTTGGGCGGCCATAGGTAAGTATCTTCTTTTCGCTTCTCTTCTTGTTTTTATCTTTGCGCAACGCTTCCCACCACGGCTTCCCCTGGCCGTCTAATGTCCCGCGACCGGTAATGG
>JAUXAH010000428.1 GCA_030614945.1 Phycisphaerae bacterium | reverse complement strand
CGAAATCGGTCTCTTGGAGAGTATCCGTATCTGGTCCTGGATGCACACTACGAAAAGGTCAGAACTGCCGGTTCTGTGGTCTCTTGTGCGTTGTTAACGGCAATCGGGATCGATACTGATGGCAGGCGAAGCATCCTGGGTGTCAGAAACCCTTAGGCTACCTGGGACTAATCAAGGGGAAGATACATGTTGGGATTCACCCACACGCGTCTGTACAGGCGATCCAGAGTACGAATGGACCTTAGAGGTAACCCAAGGGGATATGCGGATATCAGGTTTGGGATGGATCCCAGGGGTCCCTCCAGATGGCATTTCTGGTTCCGGCATTGAACCTGGGCTTCCTTTTGGATCATGCGAATGGGTTGAAGAGCCAGGTGTATTTGCTGCTAATATTTGTGAAGGGGTGGATGCGTTCGGTTGTGGGTATGCATCTATGACAGACGTAACTTTTGGTAGCATTTCTGGTCTTGATGTAACAGGTTTCCGAATGGGCGGAAATGTGATAGTCGAAGGCATTCCTGAGCCGGCGACGGTTTGCCTGCTGGGCCTCGGCGGATTAATCCTGCTCCGCAGAAAACGCAGGGCGTAACAGAGCTGTTTACAAAGCCGGTGCAAAAGCAGTAGCGTTTGTACCGAGGGAGTATTTGATAGGGCCTGAAATTGAATTCGTCCCCCCCCATAAGGCAAATTGTGTTATCAGGCCAACAGTCCTCGAAAAGCTCGATTTCTAACGGGACTCGAATCTATGACCGCACGTATCTGCAGTAATAAACTCGGATTCAGTTCTTGGGTATTTTCTGCAATTTAACGGACGGATTGTGTAAATAGAGCAATAAGGTTTCCCGTCCGGTTTGTACTTGAGGAATGGACAGGCATTAGGCAGCTTGCAACAGGCGGCACAATTAATACATTTGCCTTTGCGTCTTTTAGAAACAGGCAGCACTGAAGTAAAAGTTCTTTTTATTTTAGCAGACCAGGTATTTCTTCTTTTGTCAGCCATAATCCGCAATTTTCCGAATAACGCCGGCAGAATGGATTCTCTGACAAATATACCCGAATCCTGTGAAAACGCCAAGCCCGAATCTGAGGATTATTTATCGCACGCCGTTCTCACGAGCCGCGCCCCTCGGCCAGCCCCTCGGAGGGGCGGGCCTCGGAGGGGCTGGACGAGCCGCTGACTCTCCCAAGTTTGCATCTGGACAGTTTCTTATGATTTTCTGAAGACTGCAACGACGTTTTCGAGCTCTACGACGAACAAACGATTATCGCCTTCGAAATCAACGGGTATGGCGCCTTTGGGATTGAACAGTACTTTGTCGTATCGACGCAGTGGTATGTCCGGTGCGTTTTCGATCTCAGCCGAGACTGCTACGACTCGGCCGGTTATCGTGGGGATTTCTATATTGTCGGGCAGCTGGATACCGCCTTTGGTTTGTTTTTTGTCCTCATCTTTGCAAATCAAAACACGTTTGCCTATCGGCTCGACTGTTTCAAGCGGCTTTACTTCGATTTTGTCTTTTTTATCCATTCCGCGTTAATTCCCGCAAAACAACCTGTCTTGAATACGATAATTATTATACCTTCTGAAGAGCAATTTTGCAAGTTTTTGGTTTCCGGGGCTTTTCAAAGGGTGCACCTGCTCTTTGCAGTCCGGATGAACGCCGAATATCGCTAACGAGGCAGCTACAAAGTTTTTAATATTTTCAGAAAAAACCTTTAGCTGGTGAGCTAAATAGTTATGATGGTCCTGTCGTTTTTCTACCCTCCTAAGCAGTGGCGGTCGCTAAGTACTGGCCGCTGCTTTATTTTTGGATTTTCGTGGTTTTCCCGGCCTTTTTTCTTCCAAGGATTTTGTCGGCTTCTTCCCACGTTTCAGGCGGCCATTGACCGGCTGACTGCAATTGTTTTAGATGGTCTAACTGCTTGATGCTGATGATGGTTCTGCACTTTGGGAAGCCGCTGCAGCCGAGGAACGGTCCCTTTTTGCTTTGCCTGATTAGCAGCCGGCCGTCTTTGCACTTGTAGCACTTAATTTCGGTCGGCTCAGGTGGCGGCTTAGGCGGCAGGACGTTGCCGTCCTTGTCGAGACCGAGGATGGTTTTGCAGTTTGGATAGTCGCTG
>JAUXAH010000633.1 GCA_030614945.1 Phycisphaerae bacterium | reverse complement strand
TTAGACCCTCATAAGGCGGCGATTGTGTTAAAGGAGATAGTTGGGATTTTGCGACTAGGACTTGGTGTATCTCTGTCGAGGTTTAAATAATTGGATTAACGAACATGAAAAGCACCCGCCAAAAAGGGAACGAATTCCAAGACTTTTGCGCCGCCTGGCTAAGAGATCAAGGCTACGATGTTTATAATCAGAAAACTGTAGCCAAGCGCATCAAAGCCGGCGTCTGGATCTCACTACGGCAGGACATTTTTGGCATGGATATCCTCGCCATAAAAACAGGCGAGAAGCCGTTGTTTCTTCAGGCAACCTCACATACTAACGTGCAGAAAAGGCTTGATGAGATACTCAGGCATCCCTGGCCCCTTCAGTTTGTCACAGTTCAAGTCTGGCAAAAAAAGGATAATAAACAAATAAACATCAAACAGTTGGACGGGCAAAAGCTCGTAGACTACGCAAAAATCATCAGGAGAAAACTTTTTCTCTTGACGGAGCCAACTCCATGATCTGTCATAACTGTCTGCTGCAGATTGACCCGAAAACCGACTCCTATCGTCGAATATCCACACCAGGCTCACGTCGTAAACCTATCTACATTCATTGGCCTCACTGCCCCCAGGGAGCAGATCCCCTTGCTCATCATCACCGTCTGGTGCGGAAGGGACTGACGCAGGTCTAGTTCCAGAGCAAGTTTCAGATGCTAACACTTGACTTTGAATCCCCTTCGCCCATACTTTCCACTGTAGCCCTTATGGGCGACATATAACTCTTTAGGATGCCGATTTATCACCTCGACATCCCTCACAATCTGGTTAATCAAGGGCTAGACCGAGGAATGCGCGAGTCTAGCTGGTCTCCAGGTGTGTCTTTCTAGGCCCGAGGAAAGTGCGTGGCCTAGTGGAAAGCTAAAGACATTCTTCAGATCTCAAGATCTTGAAGGATGTCTTTTTTTTATAGGTGCTCAATGAAGCTTCTATCTCGTTCACGTTTGCTCGAAGCCAAGGATCCGGAAGGTAAAGACTGGGATATTGTAGTCATTGAGGCAGGTCTGGGTAAGAACAACCGATTCTATCCGGCCCAGGTCCTGAAAAAAGCAAAATCTCTCTACCAGCACGTTCCGGTCTATATCTTTAAGATAAATGGTACCGCCGAACATCTCCCAGAAGAGTTAGCTTCCATAAAATCACACTTACTTGGTAATCAGGTCGGCTTCTTAGAGGATCCACGTTTCGGCGAATTCAAAGCAGACGGCCAAACCAAGAAAGGGATCCTGGCTCGCCTGCACATTGACGCCGGCGCCAAAAGC
>JAUXAH010000321.1 GCA_030614945.1 Phycisphaerae bacterium | reverse complement strand
AAACGGAGCAGGAGGGATTCGAACCCCCGGTACCTTTCGGTACAACGGTTTTCAAGACCGTCGCCTTAAACCACTCGGCCACTGCTCCGGATTCTGGCATTACCTGCCATTTTAATGTAATCGAGCCGAAAAGGCGGCCTTTTGAGTAAATTTCTATTTATTTTATGGCCCAAAACTCATTTTGCAAGCAAAAACGCTGATATTAACCGCCGAGGACGCGGAGAACACGGAGAAAAGAACTTAAAACTAAGTAACCGTTCGCGGTGGTAAAAACGGCGTTTTTGTGTCATTGCGAGGCCTTTAGGCCGAAGCAATCTCAAATTTTCGCAGCAGGGAGATTGCCACGCTCGGCTCTGCCTCGCTCGCAATGACATAAAGTGGCCAAAATTCAATGTATTACCCTGTGAACGGTTACAAAACTAAAAATAAAACTCGGCGTAATCTGTGAAATACGTGGTTAAAAAAAAATAAAATTTTCGGATTTTTTATTTGACATTGCATAGTTTGCATAACATAATAGGTAAAGCAAGATAAGATACAGAAGGACAGAGGACAGAAGAGGCGACACGAATTACGAATTAAGGAGGTTTTTATGAAATTTGAAAGTCAGTTGTTAAAAGGGATTGCCCCGGTGGTCGTCCTGGAGATTCTTTCTCGCGGCCCAATGTACGGCTACGAATTGAGCGAGGCAATAGAGCAGCGAAGCGGCGATATCCTGACGCTCGGTAAGGGAACGCTGTATCCGCTGCTTTACAATCTCGAGGCCGGGAAACTTGTAAGGGGTAAATGGGAGAGGAGCCAATCCAGCCGAAAGAGACGGTATTACTCCATCACCAGCAGGGGCAAGGGCCAGTTGGCAAAGCAAAAGGAACAGCTCAAGGAGCTGCAAACCGGCCTGAATCTTATCTTCAGCGGAACATTTGCACCGGCGTAGAAATACAGATTAACCGCCGAGAACGCAGAGAGCGCAGAGAGAAAGAAGTAAAAAGAGAACTCAGCGAACTCTGCGGTGAAAATAGGATAAAGGTGGAGGCCGCGCATTATGACAGAGGAAAATAAACAAAGCGATTTACAAAGTCTTCCGGCCTGTGCTGTTGAGTTTATAAAGCAGGTTTTAAGAAAGATGCGGTATCGTAAAAAGGTTCGGCTGGATGTGCAGGCCGAATTAACAGCACATTTTGAAGATGAACTGAAAGATTTGGCAACCGATGATGAAAAGGCGCAAAAGGCCCAGCAGTTAATTGCCGGCTTCGGCGATGTAAAATTGCTTGCTGTTTTATTGCGCCGGGCCAAAAAGCGCTGCCGACCGCTCTGGCGAACAGTAGTAGCAAGGACATTTCAAACCATCGGCGTATTAATTTTATGCTTCGTTGTCTATTGTGTTTATATCTCACTTGGCAAACCCACAATTTCCACTAATTATGTCGTGGAAGCGACGCGGCTTGCCCGACCGGTTGCGGATGAAAGCCAAAATGCCGCTCCGCTTTATCAAAGAGCAATTGAAGCTTATAAGCAACCACCAGAAATAGAGCGAGAAGTCACAGACTACTTTTATGATATGTATGAGTTTGAGATGCCAAACCAGCCAAATGCTGTCAAAAGGCAGCCACGAATAGAAAAGGTCAGCTTGCTTGTGGCAATAGAAGACGAAGACTGGATTGGTGATTTAACCCAAGACAAGCTTTCAGCACTTAAACAGTGGATTTCCAATAACTCTGAAGCAATCAATTTCTTCAAGCAGGCCAGCGAAAAACCGCATTGCTGGTGGCAGCGAGAAGCAAAAGACGGCTTTGTGATAAATGTTCTTATGCCCGAATTGAGAGATATGAAAACACTTGTGAGATTACTATGCTGGCGGGCAAAACTTCAAGCTTTTAGCGGAGATGCTGAAAAAGCCTTCGATGATCTGCTGGCTGGTTACAGGGCCGGACGGCATCTTAAAGGACCTCGGTCACTGGTTGAACAGCTTGTAGGTATGTCTGTACAATTGCTGTCTGCGAGAACCGCCATCATCATCCTGCATAATCAACAAGTGAATGGCGAGCTGCTGAAAAACTTTCAGGTTGAACTCAAAAAATTAATGGCTCAAGATACCTTTAACGCGGACTATAAAGTCGAAAGTTTTTTAGGGTTGGATTTCCTCCAGAGATGCTATACCGATAATGGCAAGGGCTCCGGCCATATGATCCCTAGCCGGCTCAAAGAACTCCATGGCACGATGTTCACAGTAGAGGACTTCAAAAACTCTGTACTCGACTTCAGTCAGTTCTTGGGGATGGCTCTAGCCAGTGCGGATAGAGGCAGAATGAGCCGGGAATTTGAGAAAGTTTATAATACCCCTCAACAATGGGCACATAAAACACCATACCAGTTGCGAAAAGAGAATGTTGATTTTGAAATGGGTTTGGATAAATGGTCCTCTCTTAAGCGACTTCGATATTGGCCTGTTATGGTATTAACACCTGCCATAGGTAAGGTTATTGAAATAACATATCGCAGTAAGATAGAAGTTGAAGCCCTGATAACTATTATATCTTTATTGAGATACCAGCGGGATAATGGTCAATACCCCCAAAATCTGGATGAACTCATCACCGCTGGTTATCTGAAGCAATTGCCAATAGACCCATACAGCGATAAGCCGTTGGTTTACAAGAAAACGGTAGATGATTTCACGCTTTACACTGTTGGCCTGAATTTCGAAGATGATGGCGGCGAATCTGGTAAGGACACAAAAGGCCGGGTTAGGAAGTGGAGAAGCGATGGCGACACGGTTTTCTGGCCTGTGGGTAAATTGCAGCTGAAGCAATAGTACCATTTCACAAGAATATGGTGGGAAATTTTTGCAATTTTATTTGATACGCCGTATCATATCCCTCAAAGTGCATACAAGAAAATAGTGCTCTGTGACTTGTGATTTGAGGAATTGTCATTGTGAGGAGCGTAAGCGACGAAGCAATCTCGGACTTTC
>JAUXAH010000394.1 GCA_030614945.1 Phycisphaerae bacterium | reverse complement strand
ACCCTTACCCCTGCGAATTATTGCGTTTGGTGCTCCTCTCTTGGATGAGCGTTTTGATACACCTCTTTTAGTCTTCTTGTAGTAAGATGTGTGTAAACCTGCGTGGTTGATAGTGACTGATGTCCGAGCAATTCCTGAACGCTTCTTAAATCCGCGCCGTTGTTTAACATATGCGTTGCGAAACTATGGCGCAGGGTATGCGGGCTGATTGCCGGGTCCAGACCGGCCATTTTAAGATATTTGTCCATCTTACGACGGACGCTGCGGGTACTGAGCCGCCGGCCGTGCTTGTTCACGAACAAAACTTTCGAGTCAAAATTACTGTTGCTTTGCGCTCGTTTGTTCCTGAACTCCATATAGTGCTGAATCACCTGCAAAGCAGATGAGCCGATAGGCGCAATTCTTTCCTTTTTGCCTTTGCCTCTGACATGAACCACCTCTCCCAGGAAGTCTATATCGTCCATATTCAACGCCACGAGTTCACTAACTCTTATACCGGTGCTGTAAAGCGTCTCCAGAATAGCTCTGTCTCTTGCGCCCAGCCAGCTATCCATCGGCGGTGTCTCGAGCAATCTCTTTACTTCTTCGTATTCAAGAAAACGAGGCAGTTTCTTCTCTTGCTTGGGTGTTCTAACTGCTATAACCGGATTGGAGCTAATTTGGTTTCTTTTGACGAGGAACTTGTAAAAGCTTCGCAGCGTGGCAAGTTTGCGAGCTATGGTCGTTTTGGAATATTGCTTCTCATTTAGAAAAGCCAGATACGCTCTGACGGTATCCGTCTCCGTTGAAACAAGCAACTGGTCAACCTTGGGCTTAGTCTGTATTGCCACCGCCGTAGCTGGGCCGCCCTGCTGCTGAGGCAATGAAATCGGCTCATCACTACCCGCGGAAACGCCAATCAGAAACTCACCAAACTGGCTCAGGTCGGCACCGTAACACTTGCCTGTGTGTTCGGAGAACCGCTTTTCAAATCTCAAGTAATTCAGGAACTCTTGGACAATCACACTATCTTCCATAATGCACCTACCTTCAATACTTGTGGGTTCCCCCACGCCCTATTAGATAAAAACCAAAGGTTATCTTAACTTTTTTGGATTCTCGTTTTGCAGATTCAGATTATTGCAAAAAAGAGCCCGTTCAAAACTTCAATTACATTCGCTCACTTTCACTAATTCACGTGAATTTGCGCATCCGCATTTTCGCGTAGCAACTCGTCTGCCTGCCCAATAAGCGACTGAGTCAGTTTGAAACTCAGTACCGCTGCATCAAACCAATCGAAATCCGTCCGCCTGTCCTTTGCCTGTTCAATCAAAGCATCGAGAAGTTTATCTTCACGGCCGTTCTCGTAACGAAATATAAATTTCTCTGCTCCCTTGTTCAAAACCAGTTGTCGAATCGTCTTTTTCATTACTCGTTTTGTCATCCTTCGCTTCGCTCAGGAGCCCAAAAATTTCAGTCTGTTACCTGCTCCGTATAAACACCTATGCTCTTTATCGGTCTAAAAGCAATTTACTAAAGCGAAACTTCGATTTCCCTTACAAATGCGGCAGAATTAACACTTTGGGAAACGCCACAGCACTTTTATCGGCCAATAAGCCCCCCGCCTTTACAAATTGAATGCGAATATTAACAAATTATCCGCAAATTTACACAAATTTATTACCCTCCCCCGGAGTGCCGCGATTTGCGTCTAATTTGCTTTGAAAAAGACTATTCCGTCCTTTTCCTCGGAATCAATAACCCCCTGCTGCTGGAAATGACTGACATATTTTAACGCTTCATTCCGGCCGATACCAAGGCCTGAACATATATCATTTAGCGAGCAAGGCCTGCGTTTCAGCATTGATAACACATCTTCGGCTTTACGCCCAATATTACCGGTGTAGTGCTGCCGGGAGAAATCGGCCACAACCTCGCATTTTTCCCCCAGCTCTTCAGCTATATACTGCAGCTTTTCGGCGTCCACTCTTTTGACGCCGGCCTCCGCCGTAGGTCGCACGGCTGTATTAAGCTGGACCTTATCCGGCCGAATAAGTTCTATCGCATTCTTGATTTTGCCAATTTGCTCGGCATCGGTATTTAGCCCTTCGACAAGAAAAACCTCAAGCCACATCCGGCCGGAAAACTCATTTCTAAAGGCGCATAATCCCCCAATCAGGTTTTCAATACTGATATCTCTATGCGGACGATTTACCTTCTGAAAAGTCTGTTCGTCTCCGGCATCGAGAGAAGGCATCACTACATCGGCCCTTGCACAGTCTGCTCGAACAGATTTGTCTATTAAGAGTGTCCCGTTGCTCAAAACAGCAACTGGTATATTAGTAATTTTTTTTATCTCTTCTATAAGCTGACCTAATCCGGTATTCAGCGTCGGCTCACCCGAACCGCTGATAGTAATAAAATC
>JAUXAH010000687.1 GCA_030614945.1 Phycisphaerae bacterium | reverse complement strand
TAGGATATTTCGAAGATGTAAGTATGAAATTAGAGCCAGGCAGTGAAGAAGATACAATAGTCCTGGTTATTAAAGTTATTGAGAAGAATACGGGGAAATTTGGTATTGGAGCAGGATATAACTCCGAAGAAGGCCTAATAGGATTTACTAGTTACGAGGAGAATAATCTTTTTGGAGGAGGACAAAAAGTACAAGCCAAGGTAGAAGTGGGTGGTCGGACTACTTATAAACTTTCTTTCCTTGAACCTTGGTTAGCCGACACGCCTACTTCCTTTGGTTTTGAAGTATATGATACTATAAGCCACAAAGAAGATAAGGAAGAAGAAGTAATTCTTGCTGAATATGATGAAGAGAGGCTGGGAGGAAGACTTATTTTTGGAAGGAAGATAAGTGATTCAGTTAAATTAGGATTGGAATTAAAGAGTGAGAGAGTAACCTATGATCTAATTTCCGGAACCCTGCCTGAAGATACTGATGAAGGGTTAACTAATAGCCTTGTGCCTACTTTTTCTTATGATACTCGCGATAATGTATTTGAACCTACTTCCGGTTGGTATCATAGTTTTTCTTTAGAAAAAGCGGGAGGATTTTTAGGAGGAGATTATGACTTTAGCAAATACAATTTAACTCTTAGAGCCTATATTTCAACCCAGTTTATTGAAGACATAGTCGATATCGGCAGTGTTAAAAAGATAACTGATAATTTAAGTAAGGGAGTATTAGCTCTCCGGGCTATGGGTGGTATGGCGGATACTGATTTACCTTCTTTTGCAGCATATCAGGTAGGGGGAATGAATACCGTAAGAGGTTATAATTTCGGTGAATTTTCCGGGGATAAATCTTTGGTATTTAATGTGGAGTACAGATTTCCTTTAGCTGAAAATTTCCAAGCAGTGCTTTTTGCAGATTGGGGCCAAGCTTGGGATTACGAAGAAAGTATTGATTTTGAGGATTTAAAATTTGGTCGGGGAGTAGGTATCCGTTTTGATACTCCTCTTGGACCAATTCGATTGGACTATGGGATTGGCGAAGAAGGCATAGGGCAGACTTACTTTAGTATAGGGCATACGTTTTAAATTAGTCGTTAGTGAATAGTGAATAGT
>JAUXAH010000264.1 GCA_030614945.1 Phycisphaerae bacterium | reverse complement strand
CGGCACATCGGCCGCCGCCAGATTTACCGGCGCCGCATCCAGATAATCGAAGCCGCGGCTGCCGTCGTCAAACTCGTATTCCATAAACGCACCGGTTATCTCTCTGCCGGCGCCGCAGGTGCAGAAGCCCTCGCTGACCGTGACCAGTCGCCCGGTTTTGCGAACCGATTCGGCTATCCTTTTTATATCCAGCGGCTTTAGCGTTCGCACATCAATTACCTCGGCGTCGATGCCGTATTGGGCGGCCAGCACTTTGGCCGCCTCCAGCGACCACATCGTCATCCTGCTGTAGCTGACGATGGTCGCATCTTTGCCGGACCTTTTGATGTCTGCCACGCCCAGCGGAATAATATAATCGCCCTCCGGCACCGCACCAAGCTGGCCGTAGGTCGCCTTGTGCTCGATAAAGACCACCGGATTGTCACTGCGGATAGCCGCCTTGAGCAGACCCTTTGCGTCGTAGGGCGTTGAGGGCATTACCACGTACAGACCCGGCGGATGCATAAGCCAGGCCTCGAGCGATTCTGAATGGTGAGCAGCGATGCATCTGCCGACGCCACCTTCGGTTCGTAGCACCATCGGCACCTTCGCCTTGCCGCCGAACATATAGCGGTTATAAGCGCCGACGTGAACGAGCTGGTCCATCGCTATCGTAACAAAATCGACATACATAATTTCGGCTACAGGCCTCATCCCCCGAAGGGCCGCACCCACCGCGGCGCCTGCAATGGCCGCCTCGGATATCGCCGTATCAATGACTCTGTCCGTGCCGAATTCCGCCGACAGCCCGCGGGTTGCCTGGTACGCTCCCCCGTAGAGCCCGACATCTTCGCCCATTACGATAACGTTTTCATCTCTTCTGAACTCTTCCGCCTGGGCGGCGGAGACGGCCTGACCAATCGTCATAACATCCATACCGAACTGAGACTTGATTTGCGCCCTGGCTTGCTCGGCGGCCTCTTTCTTCGTCTTGCCGGTTATTGATGCAAGAGCCGCCTCAAAGGCAGCGGTCGCTTCCATCACCTTTGCGCTGACTGCCCTTTCGGACTCAATAAGCGAAGCCTCGTAGCTCTCCTCCACATACACATCTTTGGCTAAATCCGAAGGCCTCGGCCACGCACTGTCCAGACCGAACTTCGTTGCTGCTTCGATTGTCGCAAAGGCCTTGGCCTTAATCTCGTCCAATTGCTCCTGTGGGCAGAGGTTTTCGCTGAGTAGTTTTTTGCTCAGGACGATAATGGGGTCGCGTTCGTGCCAGGCCTTTTCTTCTGCCTTGGTGCGGTAGGCGCGTGGGTCGCTTCGGCTGTGCCCATACCACCGGTAGGTCTTGGCCTCGATAATAGTCATCTGCATATCTTCTCTCGCTCTTTTCACTGCCGAGCGCACCGCAAGAAAGACCGCAACAACGTTCTGGCCGTCCACAATCATAGCCGGCACGTCATAAGCAGCCGCTCGTTGCGCAATGTCCTCGATATTACTTGCCCTCCTTGTGCCTTCAACTTCACTTCCGGAGAACGGCACGCTCATCCCGTAAAGGTTATTTTCTATTATTGCCACTAAAGGCACTTTCAAGGTTGACGCCATATTCATCGATTCGTGAAAACTGCCGCAATTGGTGGAGCCGTCCCCGAAAAATGAAAGCACGACTCTGCCGCTTTTTTTGTATTTTTCAGCCAAAGCCGCACCGACTGCCGGTGCCTGATTGCCGCCGACGATACCGGTTGAGCCCAGGTTGTTTTGTTTGTCCACTTCGGCGATATGCATTGAGCCGCCTCTACCTTTGCAGTAGCCGGTCTCTTTGCCCATCAGTTCGGCCATCATCTGATTCCAGTGGTTCTGGCGGTCATCTTCGCTGTCGGCGTATTTGTTGCCGATGGCGCCGCAGTGGCCGTGGCCCCGGTGCGTCGAGCCGATCACGTCTCCACGTTCGATTGCAGCGATGGCCCCAACGGCGACCGCCTCTTCGCCGGCATACAGGTGTGAGGCGCCTTTGATGATATTCTGGCCCAAAAGCTCAAAAACCTTCTCCTCGAAGAACCGAATCTCACAAATCGTCCTGAGCCAGTCAGTTACATCGTCGAGAGTAATAAGCCCATCTTTTATAAGCTCTTTCAACTTCGCAGCCGCCTTCTTTCGAGTGTCCTCAATGCAGAAATCCATACCGTAAATCCTTTCAAAAATATCCTTTCTTTGTGGCACGGCCATCTTGGCCGTGTTTTTCACGGGCTGGAAGCCCGTGCCACTCCGCCAGCCACGAGGCAAGAATATAGCACATTTCGTCCGAAGAAAGCAACCGAAAAACTCGATTCTCAATTCGAGCATCGAGTATCGAGTATCGAGCATCGAGATTTTCCCTTGATGTCAAGCCCCTTTTTGTGGTAGAAACTCACGAAGGAGTTGAACTAATCGAATCTGCAGGTTTTCTAATTGAGACGTGGGCTGAAAAATGAGAATCCCAAAGCAATTCAGTCCGTCAGGACTCCATAAGAGAGACCACCCCTCGGTCACAGTGGCCAAAATTCCTCACTTTTTATTTTTGACTCTCTTCTTTTTTCCTGGCTAAATCCGTTAATTTGGGGCTCGTCGTTTTGCTTCGCAAATCAAAGCAACAGGCCGGGGCCCTCGAAAACTAAAAAGACTAAAAAGCTAATGCAGCTGCCCGACGTCAAATTTTATCTGTTCGGAATGGGCAATCGTCTGCTCGTTACTATGATACAAAAGTCGGTTATCTGCGTGGGCGCCGATAACGGCAAACTCGTCTGGCAAGTGTCTTACAGGGCCAGCTTCGATACAGGTATTGTCACGCCGGTCTATAAAGACGGCTGTATCTTTGTTACCAGTGTCGTTGAACGTGGCATCACAACAGGCGGGCTAATGCTTCAAATCTCTGACGATGGAACGAGGGCAGCTAAAAAATGGAACGAACCTGTCCTGGACTGTCATCACGGCGGTGTCGTCCTGGTCGATGGCTATCTCTACGGCTCAAACTTCAACGGCATCCCCAGAGGCGACTGGGTCTGCCTCGATTGGGATACGGGAAAAGTTATGTACGAAGCTAAGTGGAACGGAAACAAGGGCTCGATTATCTACGCCGACGGTATGTTATACTGTTACGATGAAAATACCGGCGACGTGGCTCTGGTGAAGCCCTCCCCAAAAGGCTTTGAAATAGTCAGTTCTTTCCGGATTACTCTGGGCTCCGGCAAACACTGGGCCCATCCGGCTATATCCGATGGCCGGCTCTACATCCGACACGGCAATGCCCTTATGGCCTATGACATAAAAAACAAATAGTTCAAATGCGGGCCTTTATAAGTTGTTATGAGAATTGAGGTTACATTAGTATTGACAAAGACTTATGACGCTGGCCGAGCGATAGGCGAGCAAGTTCCGTGAGCGCGCACTGGTTCTCGCTGGCTGGACAGATCCAGGAGATTTTGGGCAAGAGAGATTGATTATGACAGAAGATCTACTGGCTACACAAAGAACGGCCGATGGTTTTTTGGAAATGATGCGCGAAAAAAGGCTTGTAAAGTGCGGGGCTATGGGTATAATGGGGGCAATGGAGCCCGAACGGCGTTT
>JAUXAH010000619.1 GCA_030614945.1 Phycisphaerae bacterium | reverse complement strand
TTGTGCCAGGCGGCGCAGCGAAGCGAAGCCGCGGGTTTTTCGTTCCGATGAAAATGGCGATTCAGTAAACAGCCGCCACGTAGTGGCGTCCGCGGCAATTGCTCCGCCATTTTCAAGCAACCGCGCTGGTGGTGTCGTTACCACGGGTCCCGGGTAAGCGGTTGCGCTCGGAACGTATTAACACTCTTGGAGCGAAGCGACATCCGACCTCTTTAGCGTGGAAAGGGTGCAAGTGAGAAAAAAGGCGAATCCGCAACGCGGCGTTTCGGTCTTATTGAAACACAGCTCGCAGGGATGCTTCCCCGAAACCATCCGCGGAGCGGATTGAGAGCCTTTTTTCTAACGGTGCAAGCAGATAGATGTCACGATGTATGGACAACGAAACGTAAACGGCGCCAGCCTTTGCTCACAGTGCCAACAGTAACGGAAGAAAAAAGCGAAATGCGAAGGGGGCGAACGGCAACGGAAAAAACAACAAACGTTCGGCGCTAGCCGACCGTTTGTTGTTTTGTTAAACAAGCCCGCCGATTCATCGTTTTTGGTTTTCGGATGGGATTGTGGTTTCTTCGACAAATGAGATCGGCGGGCTTGGCAGGGTCCGGGGCGGCAGCCCCGAAAGCCTCGTACGCGACAAAACGAGGCGGACTCGATATTGCGAACGTGGTTACGATGCGGCGTCAGCCTTTTTTGCGCTGGGAATTTCGAGTGTCCACGGAGTGGACACGGATTCGCCACAAGCGGCCTCTTCGAGGACGCGCTGTGGGTCGATAATGACTTGTGCTACGAGAGCCTTGACGGCCTTGTGCCGGCAAGGCGAATCCCTGTGCGCTCGAGGAAATGTCACTGACACGGCCGTAAAAGTTTTTCACAGGGGAAAATCAATGCTTAAAGAGAGATAAGTCAAGACGAACGAAGGAGAAATCGAGTTGCCCAGGCGGGGATATCTTTTTGCTCAGGCGGGGATATCTTTTTGCCCTGGCAAGGTGTTCGAAGTCGATTGACCAGGTGTTTGAATTTCCCAGGGGCAAAGTTGAAATCAAGCTGGAAGTCAAATCAAAGACAAGTGGAAGTCAAACTCGATGTCTGTAGCAGCTGCTCTCAAATGAACTGGTGGAATTTATGTTTTCGCTGGGCCCGGCGAAAATTCAGGGTGGTTTAATTGATTGGACATTTTTGACAAAAAAACTTGACGTAAAGGCAAAACAGGCGTAGTAGATTAGGTGAGTAGTAAACCCTGTGGGCAATGCGATTGCCCGGGGCAATGAAAAAGAGTTTGTTTGTCATGGAGGGCTTGTATCATGGTAAAGATAAAGCCTATCGATCAAATTGTTTC
>JAUXAH010000434.1 GCA_030614945.1 Phycisphaerae bacterium | reverse complement strand
TGGCCATCAATGAATGGAAATTTTGGCTTGTCTATAAGTGTTTCTTTTACTTTAAGTTTTGATTTAGGAAAAAAATCAACAAGATTTAGTTTTTTTGTCATATCCTTCGCCTCCATTATAGATATACAACTGCAGATAAGTTGCCTTTTTATTATTAGAGTTCAGCCAATTTACCTCCGTATGGTAAATGCCAACACTTTTTTGCTAATGATCTTTTTGGATAAATCCATTACATTGTACTATAAGTCTATTTAAAAATCCTTCTTTTTCTTAAAAATTATTTCAAAAATAAAAAAACCCTTGAGCAAAATGCCAAAGGGCTGGAAATTAGGAAGATCTGGGGGTTAGGCTTCACAATTTTACATTTTTCTCGATTTCTGTACTCGATTTGATGATAAAATCATTTTCTTTGTGTCTTCCAGTTAACACATTCGTTATCGTTAGTAAAACAGGGACACATGTCCCTTGTTTATTTTATAACGGACGATTAGACATGCGAGTACTTCACATGGGGAGTGCTTGTGCCGTCCAGCGAAACAGTTAGATGATACTGCTCGTCGGTCCGATAATATTTTCGGCCTGCGTTCGTGAAGGCAGTCAGCACCTCGTCGTGTGGATGCTTATAGTCCTTCCTGTACATACAACTAATACCGAGACTGGCCTTGGTAGGACAGTGCGGCAACCACGTCGGCTGGCCCTGATCGTCCAGACTACCGTTTCTTGAACCATGGTGAGGCACCTTGAAAAATACGGTATCCTGTGGTATATTAACAGCAATGTCACCCCACACCTCTTCCTCTGCATCACCCGTCAGGATCACGGATGTTTTGCCATACTTGAGGGTCAGAACGACTGAGTTGTTGTTTTCGTCGTCCGAGATCTGATTGTAATGCGGCCACAGCACCGCCATACTGACATCCCCGAATGACGGCAAGATCTTTGTACTATTCACGGCTTCACATTGTCCGACCTTTGAATTCGCCCGCCCGCAATACCGAATCAGCGGGGCATTCGGCCCTAGCTGGTTCGACTTGGGATGCCAGAAGTACGTAGTGCCATACTTGCGTATAATCCCTGCCAAACCTTTGCCGTGATCGTCATGCCCGTGCGTTAGTAGCACAAAATCGAACAGCTGCTCAGGTATATCTTCCCGCTTAAGTCTGAAAAACCGCTCAATGAAAATACGGGTAGATTTGATTTCCTTCGAGTCATTGGAGTCGATGAGCCCGTAATGACGATTGTTTGCCGCGCCCACGTGCTCTATGAAGATCGAATCGCCCCAGCCCACGTCGATCAGAGTTATGTTCAGGATTCCCATTGCTATTTCCTCCACTTGAGTTTGAGACGCTTATTTTTCGGATAAGCTGCTTTGACGTTTTCCACGATTCCGTTGGTCCATTTCGCAAAGGCAATCGTCTCGATTTCGGAAAATATTATGAGGTTATGCTTGTCGTTAAATCGAGAAATGCCTGCGTCCAGAGTAGCGTCGTTCCGGCAGAGCGAGTACAGCTTGATGAAGAAACCAAAGGGGACTCGATAGATATCGCCCCTTTCAGGCGTTTTGTTGAAGAGTTTGTTCGGGATCCAGATGTTATCCGAGTCAACGTAGAACAATTCATGACGTTCTACAGTCCGAAAGAGTTCTTCAACCTGGTCCGGCGTTTCGAAATGTTCTTCCATGTCGGCCGGCTTGTAAAGCACACCGGAAAACTCAAGCGGTAACACCGGTATGCCGAGGTTACGGTAATCGATGGGAATGTCGGGCGACGGTTCGATCGCTTCGACATAGAAATAGGCCACCCTTGTCATCATGAACTCGCCTACATCCTTGCGATCGTCGACCATTACGGGAATTGATTTCGCTTCCATATGCGGCTCCTTTCCGGCTAACATAGGTTTATCTGTACTAACAAAATTACAATTACGACCATTTCTAACCATATAAACCTTCTTTCTAACTTGTAATTTTATTTAATCATTCACTTTATTATGTAAAAAAATTGCAGTTGTAATATTTCTTTCATTTAATTCTTTGGTTATCTCTTTTAACCATCCTCTTATGTCTTTTTATTTTAAAAATCATTATG
>JAUXAH010000692.1 GCA_030614945.1 Phycisphaerae bacterium | reverse complement strand
CAGGCTTGCAGTATCGCAACTCCCAACCCCGAAATGTCTGACGAAGAAATCCGCACGGTCTGCAAATGGCTCGCCGAAAGGGCACCAGACACGGAGTGGGTTAATGGCAAACCTAAGTTTGGCAGGGTTGGAACTGGCGTACTGCTTTCGGTTGCGTTGTATGAGTTCCCAGATTTTTATGACAGGTATGGTCTTAGTCAGTTCAATTAGGAGGGTGCCGGTGCCAGGAATGAAGATGGGGACTTGGGATACCTTAAAACTGCACCCGATGACCTTGATGAGAATGGTTATTGAGGGTAAAGCGACTGTAATAGGCCAAGATGAGAGGAAGAGGAAAATCTACGAGGTCAAGGAGGAAGACCTGGATGATAGTAGGCGAAAAGGTGAACTTATGCTCAAGAAACCAGGCTGACCTGATACGTGAAGCTATCTGGGGTTCCGACGAGGAGACGAATGCTCTCGACCCTGCGGTTGGTAAGATGGTGAACAGCCTGACGTTTGCCATCAAGACCTTGGATGGTAGGCATATTGGCACCTGTGGTGTCTACAACTATGACCTTCGTGATGGTCAAATTGGTATCAGAATTGGCGACAAAGAATACTGGGGCAAGGGATACGGCACAGATGCAGTACGTATCCTTGTCAACTACTGTCTTACCACACTTGGCGTAGCTCATATCTGGTTGAAAGTCCTTCCTACGAATGTCCGAGCAATCAGATGCTATGAGAAGTGTGGGTTTACCAGGTGTGGTAAGGTAGTATATGACGGGATTGAGTTTGTTATGATGGATAGGAGGTGAACACGATGACGAAGCGAAGAAAAGTCGTGTTGTCTTTTGGAGCCTTGATAATTATAGCAGTTGGATGGGGTGCGTTAGCAGCTACCATTGGACTACCGGTCGTAGTTGCACTCCTTGGTGGCGTTTGTCTTGGAGGCGCCACTATGTTCGGGTTATTATTCTGGCAAAATAGGTAAGGAGACACCAATGAAAGAGCCAAAAGAAACCGAAAAGTTCTTGATCGATACTCAGCACGGGACTACCTATCACGATATAGGAGGCTGTTTCGCAACAAGGTTCCGTC
>JAUXAH010000103.1 GCA_030614945.1 Phycisphaerae bacterium | reverse complement strand
TATCGCGACCACGGCAATCTGGTATTCATCGACCTCCGTGACAAATTCGGCCTGACTCAATTAGTTTTTAACCCTGAGACTTATCCCCAGGCCCACGAGCTTGCCAAGACGGTTCGCTGCGAATGGGTGATAGCAGCCAGGGGAGTAATTCAGCCGCGAAGCGAGGGTATGGAAAATCCCAAGCTGCCGACCGGGCAAATCGAAGTCTCTGTGCGGCAATTGGAAATTCTCAACGTCTCCAGGACACCGCCGTTTGAAATCGACAGCGCCGAAAAGACAAGTGAGGAGCTTCGATTGGCCAACCGGTATATCGACCTTCGTCGGCCTCAGATGCAGGAGAGACTGCGGATACGCCATCGGGTCACCAAGCTTGTGCGGGATTATTTCGACCGATTGGGGTTCTGGGAGATTGAGACGCCCTTTTTAGCCAAGAGCACGCCGGAAGGGGCAAGAGATTTCCTCGTGCCCAGCAGACTGCACAAGAACTGCTTTTATGCACTGCCGCAATCGCCGCAGCTATTTAAGCAAATCCTAATGGTCAGCGGCGTCGATAAATACTTCCAGATAGTGCGGTGCTTCCGCGATGAAGACCCGCGGGCCGACAGACAGGCGGAATTTACGCAAATCGATGTCGAGATGAGCTTCGTTGATAGTAACGATGTCCTCGGCGTTCACGAAAACCTTATAGCAAAAATCTGGAGAGATATTCTGGATGTGGACGTGGCGGCGCCGATGCGGCGGATGTCCTACAAAGATGCGATGGACGACTACGGCACCGACAGGCCGGATTTGCGATTCGATATGAAGCTCAAAAATATATCCGATATTGCAAAACAAAGCACGTTCAAGGTATTTACGACAGTGATTGAAAAAGGCGGGATTGTAAAAGGGCTTTGTACACCCGGTGAAAAATACTCCAGAAGTGATATAGAAAAAACGCTGACCGACTTTGTCGGTGACTACGGGGCAAAGGGCCTGGCCTGGTGCAAGGTAAAAAAAGAGAACAGTAAGCTCTCGCCTGCCGGTGGTATCGCCAAGTTCTTCAGTCCGAAGCTGCAGCAGCAGATAATTAAACGCTTCGAGGCAAAAGACGGCGCCCTGCTTTTGTTTGTCGCCGATACCGAAAGAGCGGCCAACAAGGCATTGGCCCCCTTGCGGTGCAAACTTGCGCGGGACCTGAAGCTCTACGGAGAAGGGCGCTTTGAATTTGTCTGGATAGTGGACTTTCCGTTGTTCGAGTGGAACGAGGACGAAAAACGTTACGATTCACTGCACCATCCGTTCACCGCTCCTGCGCAAGAGGACCTGGAGAAGCTCGAAACCGACCCGGCCAATGTTCGCTCGCAGGCCTACGATATCGTCGTCAACGGCAGTGAGATTGGCGGCGGCAGTATTCGTATCCACAACGCAAAGGTCCAGCAGAAGGTCTTTGACCTGCTCAATATATCAAAGGAGCAGGCACAGCAGCGGTTCGGCTTCTTCCTGAAAGCCCTGGAATACGGCGCTCCGCCGCACGGCGGAATTGCACTGGGCCTTGACAGAATTATAATGCTCCTGGCCGGAACGGAGAACATAAGGGACGTCATCGCATTCCCGAAGACCCAGCGAGGCCAGTGTCTCTTAACCGATGCGCCGAGCGAAGTGGACGCCAAACAGCTCGACGAGCTGAATCTGCGAACGCAGAGACATCTGCACGCAATCGAGCAGAAACAAAACGAAAAAAAGTAATGGCTGGACTCGAAACCGAGGTAAAAATTGCAAAAAATTACAAAAAATTTACTTGACTATTTTGGGCACATTGGCGATAATATAATTACATCCCTGGTGGGATTAGCCGCCAGGCCCCAGGTTTCTTCGGAGCCTGGGTTATTTTTTGCGCACAGATAAAAAGTTTTATGCGAAGGTACATACATAACATTTATCACAGGATTCTGGTTCTTTTGCATTTGTCACCGATTTCGCTGGCGAAGAAGTGTCGGCTTACGTTTGGAGCGGCGGTGGTGCTGGTGCTCGCTTTGGCACTTTCGATTCCCTATATCTGGATGGGCAAACTCGCCACAAAGGCATCCCTCGATGCCGGTCGAGCCAAAGCTGAGACGCTGCTGCGTCGGCACTTTCAATTAAAAGAGCCCGGCGAAACGGCCCTTTCCGCACTGGACAATACCGGTGCAGTGCTTGACGTAAACGACCGCGAGATACGCTGGATTCGCTTCACCCCGACCCCTGCCGCAGGGGCGGGGTTCACAAAGGAAAATGAAAAACAACTCCTGCAACTGACCGATGAGCAGAAAGAGATGATTGAATCTCTAAAATCCGAGGAGGCAAGAGACGAAAATATCTTTTTTGAGACAAAAGACGGCACCCTTTACAGCAATTATGTGCGAATCTTTAAGGCCGGTGACGGCTGTATAAGCTGCCATAATCCCCAGGGTTCCGCCAGCGCATTTTCACAAAATGAGCTGGTAGGAGCGGCGGTTATTCAACGCCCGGCCGGCACGACCTTTTTAAATCTGGTCTCGATAATCGTTGCCTGGCTAACCGCCGGCACCGGTGCAATCGTTGCCTTTTATATGATAACCCAGCGAGTAATCCTGCGACCCATCCGGCAGCTGCGGGCACTTGCAAACAATGTCGCCGAGGGAAATCTCGATATAAGAAGCTCGATAAAAACCGGCGACGAATATGAGAAGCTTGCCAATGCGTTCAACAATATGCTCGATGGGCTGCAAGCGACGCAGGAGAAACTGCGGCAGGCGAACAAGCAGCTCGACGATAAAATAGCAGAGCTGTCCGAGCGAAACATCGAGCTGTTCAAGGCCAACAAAGTAAAGGGCGAATTTTTAGCCAATATCTCGCATGAGTTCAGAACGCCGTTGAATGCGATACTGGGCTTTGCGCAGGTTTTGCGGGAAAAGCCCGACATTCTAAAACAGGACAAGGCCCGAAGGTACGCTGAGAACATTATCACCAGCGGAAACAGACTCTTAAATATGATTAATGACCTGCTGGACCTGGCAAAGACCAGGGCGGGAAAAATGGAGCTGCATATAGAAAAGACCTCTGTGCCTCAGTTGTGTAAAGGTGTGGTGGCATCTTTCTCACTGCTGACAAAGAAAAAGAAAATCAAAGTAAAACTACAGGCCGACGATGATATACCGGCTCTTTCAACAGATGCGGGCAAGGTCCAGCAGATACTGTACAATTTTCTAAGTAACGCGGTAAAGTTCACGCCACAGCGTGGCAGGATTGAAATTCGAGCCGAAATGGCCGACGAAAAGACGGTCCGGATTGCAGTAACCGATACCGGCTGCGGTATTGCCGAGCCCGACAGGGAAAAGATATTTGAAAAATTCCGGCAGGCTGACGGCTCTATAACCCGCGAATCGACCGGCAGCGGGCTGGGACTTGCCATCAGTAAGAAACTGGCATCCATGCTGGCAGGTGATATTGGGATGAAAAGCGAGCCCGGCAAGGGCTCAACCTTCTGGCTCGATATTCCCGTTACCATCACCAAAAACGATAACGTGTCCGGTGAATAGCGATTCGAGTCACGAAGCGCGAACCATGAACTAATTTGACTTGTCTGGCATCTGCGGTATAATGGTTTTTTAGAAGGGAACGGTGCACTAATGAGTAGAAAGTTTGTAAGAGCGATTTTTCCCGGCTCGTTCGACCCGATTACAAACGGGCATCTGGACGTTATCAACCGCGGTATAAAACTCTTTGACGAGCTTATCATTGCGGTCGGCCGAAGTCCGGTCAAAAACCAGCTCTTCACGCCCAAAGAGCGGGTGGAGATGATAGCTGAGCTGATAACCGATATGCCCGGCATCTCGGTAGAGAGCTTTGACGGGCTGACGGTTGAATATGCCGCCAAAAAGAAGGCGGATGTCATCCTGCGCGGTCTGCGAAGCCTTACCGATGTTCAGTATGAGTTCCAGCTTGCTATGACCAACCGGGCTGTGGCGGGGATAGAGACCGTCTTTGTTATGACAAGTGAGCAGTACGGCTTTACCAGTTCGACCTTGATTCGCCAGGTGGCTTCACTGGGCGGTAACCTAACAAAGCTGATTCCGAAAAACGTCCATAATCGTTTGCAACAACGCCTAAAAAAAAAGTAAAAAGGATACTCGATTCTCGATGCCGGATGCTCGTAAAAACAAAAAACGAGTATCGAGAATCGAGTTACGAGAATCGAGATGTTTACGGTTAGTGTCGAAACGCACTTTTGGGCATCGCATCAACTGGTCCTGGCGGACGGCTCAAAAGAACCTCTGCACCGTCATAACTGGTCGGTTACCGCTGATGTCAGCAGCGAGAAGCTCAACAGTATGGGACTTGTTATGGACTTCCGCCAACTCAAAGCTATGGTCGATAAAATGATAGCCGAGTTTGATAATATGGCGTTAGACAAAATCGATTATTTCCGGCGGAACAACATATCGGCCGAGAACATAGCCGGATACATATACGAAAAACTTGAGCCGAAACTGCCCCAGGGCGTCAAACTTGAAGCTGTCAGGGTGGTTGAGGAGCCGGGCTGTTCGGCAAAATTCGCCAAATAGAAAAGAAGCCACAGAGAACACAGAGGCGCACAGAGATAAGAGATGAAGCAGTTGTAGCTAAAAATATAAATTTTATATTCTCTGTGAACTCTGTGGCCAAAATTTAAAAATGAAATTGGCCTGCAGTGGTTTTCTAAATTTGACGATATTCTGGGAGAGGCCCGCTCCCGCACCAAAATGCAGCGCAGGGAAATGCTTTTTTGGTGCGGTTTCAGCAGGATTATGGTATAATATGCGTAAAGGTATGATATGCAATGTCAGATTTGTAACAAAAATGACGCCACTATTCACCTGACTGAGATTACCGACGGGGTGCGCAGCGAGATGCACATTTGTGAGCATTGCGCCGCCGAGCAGGGCATAACGGTGAAGAGCCAGATTCCTATAAACGAGCTGCTCAGCAGCCTGCTTGCCGTCCAGCCGACAGACGATGAGCTGTTCGGCCCTTCGGAGAAGGAGGTCTCGTGTCCTCACTGCGGCTTTACGCTGGAGCAGTTCCGCAAAGAGGCGGTCCTGGGCTGTCCCTATGATTACGAGATTTTTGAGAAATCGCTTCCGTTACTTATCGAAAAAGCCCATAACGGCAAAACAACCCACTGCGGCAAGGTCCCCTCAAAAACACCGAAGGACACAAGAAAGGAAATAGAGCTGTTAAACCTGCGTCAACAACTGGATGCTGCCGTGCGAAGCGAAGATTACGAACTGGCGGCCAAATTGCGCGACAAAATAAAGAAGTGTGAACCTCGCCCCTCGGCCAGCCCTTCGGAAGGGCGGGCCTCGGAGGGGCTGGGTGAAACGTGAAGCGAAATACGAGATACGCTTCACGAGATACGAGATACGAAAATATGAAGCTGACCGATATAAGTAGCGATATAAACGAATGGTTTGACGGCTCCGGGCCGCTGGCAGATATCGTTATATCCTCGCGGATTCGTCTGGCCAGGAACCTGGCCGGGCACAAATTCCTGAGCCGCTGCTCAACTGCTGAAAAGTCTGATATACTCAAGAAGCTCAGAGATGTTCTGATGTCGCTGGACCTTGGCGATAAAATCTTCTATATCAGCGTGGACAAGGCCCCTGTTCTGAACAAACATTTCCTGGTGGAACGGCATCTCATCAGCCGGCATCACGCCTTCGGCAAGGGCCCGCGAGGCGTCGTTATCGCTCAGCGGGAATTTTTCACCGCTATGATTAACGAAGAGGACCATCTGCGAATCCAGGTGCTAAAAGGCGGGCTGCAGCTATCTCAATGTGCCAGGCAGATAAACCATATCGACGATATGATAGAGCAAAAAGTGGACTATGCCTTCAGCCCTCGCTATGGTTACCTGACGGCCTGCCCGACCAATCTGGGCACGGCAATCCGGGTCTCGGTAATGCTGCACCTGCCGGCGTTGAAGATGACCGGCCAAATAGAGAAGTTCTTGAATGCCACAAGGGATATGGGCCTGGCGGTGCGGGGTCTTTTCGGGGAAGGCACCGAGGCCGCAGGCGATTTCTACCAGATATCAAATCAGGTAACGCTCGGTATCTCAGAGTCGGATATCATCTCGCAATTTGAAAACGTTATCATCCCCGAAATTGTCGAATATGAAAATGCAGCCAGGAATCAACTGCTCTCAAAGGAGAGCGATGTTCTTGACGACAAAATTTCTCGGGCGATGGCGCTTTTGCGAAACGCCCACTTGATAAGCTCGCAGGAGGCGCTGTTCCTGCTGAGCCATCTGCGATTAGGGCTGAATATGCACGAGCATATGGGGGCTTCGACTCCTGCGATAGATACGCTTTGCAGGCTCATCCAGCAGGGCGGCGACGCAGATAAACGTCAGGGCCTTTCCATTGCGACCATAAACCGGCTGTTTATGCTGACTCTGCCGGCCCATTTGCAGTTAAACTATGGAAAACCGCTGGACCCCACCCACAGAGACGCGCTTCGAGCCAAAATCATCCGCTCAGCCCTGAACCAGGATATGTAAAAGTTGATTAGTTAATTAGTTGACGAGTTAATTGGTAACTAATCTGACTCGGCGGATAAGTTCTCTAATT
>JAUXAH010000655.1 GCA_030614945.1 Phycisphaerae bacterium | reverse complement strand
CGACTCTCGACTCCTTTGGTCCTTCGGTCGCCCTAGTTTCCACGTCTCCCGGGATCTCGAATTCTCCTTCCCGATTGCCCACGAACCATCCCTTCACTCTTTTCTTCAATCTTCCCATGTCAACACCCCCTACACGCTTTTAGCCGCGAACAGGAAGGCAAAGCCCAGAAGCAGCATAACTACTGGTGTCTGCAATTCCGGCGGCAGGACGTACTCGAACAGTATGTCCTTTACTGCCAAACCGAACAGCACCGCCCCGGCTGTGCCGAAGACGATCTTCAGCCCAATCCTCCTCGCCTTCCTGTGCTTCTTCACCTTCCCCTCCTCCTCTTCTTCTCGGGCCGGTTCATGTACCACGCATAGACGGCCCACATCGCCACGAACAGCAACATGAAGAATTCACCCGCTGTCATCTTTGGCCCTCCGTTTGCACCACCGTGACAATTTGGGTATTGCCCACAGACCGAGCTTGCGCTTCCACGAATGGAATGGGATTGCCCAGATGAACAAAATGACAACAGGTGAGATGATGTAATAGTACAACCAGACAAAAACCCGCCCAATCGAACTCTTTTTCAAAACAGCGTCTCGGTAACTACGTATCGGCGTCAAATAGTAATCTAATTCTAGGTTAGAAAATCCGCTTTTCACACAACATAAGCAAAGGCCGCATAGCCCCATCATCAGCGCAGATCCAATAAAGCCGAATCCCACGCCAGCGAAGGTAAGGGTGGCAGGAGTTATGTAGACCCTCAGCCCCGCGAGCTGTGCTGGGAGGATATACCCAAGAGTTACCGTGGCTTCGGGAAAGACACCTGTAAATTGGAGCAGAGCCACGGAGATGAGCGTAATGCCGGCGACTAAGCAGATAGCCCCGAAGACCTTTTGCCTGCGTCTCCCCTTCTTCTTCCGTCTCTTCATTTCCTTTTCCCCCAGATTATCAACGCTACTGCCATACCGAGCAAGAAGGTCACAATAGCTTCGTGGCTGAAAAGATTCGGGGAGTCATAGAAGGATCCTGCGTGTGTTGCCGCGTGGTGGACTACAACCGACATGATGAGGATGACCAGAATCCACACCTTTATCAGCACTCTCATTGGACCAACCTCTCCTTCCTCTTCATACCCGCGAAAATGAGGACTACCAAGCCGATGAAGAAAATCGCGTAGGCGAAGAGGGGCGACATCCACCCCTGTGCGATCATGTAAG
>JAUXAH010000521.1 GCA_030614945.1 Phycisphaerae bacterium | reverse complement strand
CGGTGTGCCCTGATTATCCTATGCACGGTCACCCAGTCGATTCTGCGAGGCTTGGTGGTGGCATGATCTACACTTCCATCTCCCGCCGTTGAAAACCAGTGTGCTGACGCAGACTGGGCACTTGGGCTTGATTTCTGGGGGTAATTTGCCCAGAGCCCGCTCTATCTTGTGTTCGAGCTCCATTTCGGCACCTCAACGCCTGCGCCTACGCGGGTAGTCTCCCCTGTGGCCGTAGCCCGGTCTCGGTCGCCCTGTTCGTGTCTTCGGTATCGTGCTCGGTCCGATTCGTCTGCGCCTGTCCACCGACAGGCTTCTACCAACCCTTGTCCATTTCTTGAAACTGCCACGCTTGGTGCGCTTGACATAATGCCGGGGCCGCCCCTTGACTTTTCCCCTTCGTCCCATGGCTTCTCACCTCCCTCGGCGTTTTCTCCCCTTTCCGATCTTGTACCCGCCTTTAACCTTCCTCACGGGTCTTCCCCTGGCCCACCGTCTAGCCCACCGCCTCTTCTTGAACGTCCTGCCGACCACAGTTCTTGCTCCACGCGGCATCGCCTCACCCCCCTCCTTCTTTCTTGCCTGTCAGGGTCTTCGGGCCCAGTTCGTGCCGCGCTTTCTCGAGGACCATCTTCATCGGGACTTGTTTCCGCTCGTCATCGAAAATCTCCTTAAGTTCGGCAAAAATCGGGCACGGGATGTCGGTCGGCCCCGGTATGTCGTGCCTGAAGTAGCGCTGCACGGCGAAAAGAACGTCTTCCACTTGCATACCCGAGTAGGAACAGTCGTAGTCGGTGTGGTATCCACAGTCCCCACATTTTGACTTGAACCGCTCGGAGTATGTGTCCCCTATCTTTTCTTTCGGTCTCACCGCTTCGACCCCCTGTACTTGATCTGCTGCGCTTTCAGAAACTCGATTGCTCGCTCTATTTTGGATTCGGGGTCGTCCGACTCGAGCAGTTCCTTTGTGCCACCCAGCCCGAGACTCCGGAGCAGCGAATCGTAGGTGTATGTTTTCTGTGCTTCCGGCATGCCCCTCGTGGATTCCACCACTTCTCTGAACGATCTCTCGCTTTTCATGGCTTTCAGGCGCTCGATCTGGTAGCGCTGTTGGGCAAGTTCCGTTCGAGTGTCGAAGTCCCCGCTTATCACGTCGAGGTCAAACTGCTCCCGACCGATGATGCCCATGCGCGACAAACCCCAAGGCATTTCCACAATCGGAACCACGGCCCAAGCCTCAGTGATAACGCTCTTCATCATTCCCCGTACGGCGTACGTTCGCCCCAACGGGATCTGGAACTCTATTTGTCGCTCAGATTCGGACAGCATTGGTGGCCGCCAATTTTCAACCGTTTTCCAGCAGATCGGGTACGGTGTGTTCGGTAGTAGTGTCAGCTGGGTTCTCCCCTCTGTGGTGTAAGCTTTCATGGTGGCGTAGGGATCCGCGCTGAACAAACGGAGGGCGGGCACCCTCATGCCGACCCGATCCTCCACCTCATCGTAGGGTGAAATCAGTCTCGGTGGCGGTCTCTTTAGAACGAGTCCTTTCGCGTAATTATACAACCCCCCGACTCTCGACTCCTTTGGTCCTTCGGTCGCCCTAGTTTCCACGTCTCCCGGGATCTCGAATTCTCCTTCCCGATTGCCCACGAACCATCCCTTCACTCTTTTCTTCAATCTTCCCATGTCAACACCCCCTACACGCTTTT
>JAUXAH010000243.1 GCA_030614945.1 Phycisphaerae bacterium | reverse complement strand
TCGGCATACATTTTAGCTGCTGCGTGCCAGTACTGCCATCTGACGAGCATCGAACCGCCGCCCGGCAATTGGCCGTGGGTCAATCTATACCGAATAACCAAACAACCGGCGGCGACGGCCAATAGCAGGCAAACGATGAATATGGCTTTTTTGTGAGCTTTTAACCAGGTGCCAAAACGGAGGTACGCAATAAAGATTGCTGCGGCGGAGAGCAAGCCGATAATCGCACCTTTACTTCGCGTAAGAGCAAGGCCGAATAAAATAACCGCCGCGGCGATGCCGCAGGCGAAAAGATGCGAAGGCGGGGAAGAGTCGAATTTGCGATTTTTCAATTTGTCGATAAATAAAGCGGCGGCTGCGAAGACCGCCATCAATGTAAACGACCCGGCGGAATTGCGCGTTGTGAAAAAGCTGCGGACCCCCCTTGAATAGAGCCGATGCTCAAAAAGAAATTGGGCAAATGTGCCGGGCCGAATGCCGAGCGGTTCGAGGAAGGTCAGTGGGGCCTGTTCATACTGCTCAATCATCATCCGGTTGGCGAAGAAAAACTGGTCAGCACATTGATAAGCTGAGAGCGCGCCCAGGGCAGCGATGAGGGCCACGAGAAGTTTTACTTTTGACTGCGAGTCCAATATCTGTACAAGCAGAACAGCCATAAGCGGCGGTGCAACGAGCATAGCGGCGTCAGTGATTGCGGCCCGCTTGTCTGCGGCGGCAAGGCCGGCGACGATGGCAGCTACGCAGAACAAACACAGGCCGATTTCGATGCCGGTGAAGCGGTATAAAAATCTCTTACTCCAAAGGCCCCATACCAGCCAAAAGACAAAAGCGAATATCAACACGGCGGATACTGATAAACTGTAAACGCTGTCGCTTAGATTGGCCGGCAGAGTGGTCGATTGCGCAGTTGGGCTTTCGGTAAACGTGGTCCGAAGCGCGATTAGGCAAAGGCAGAGGGCAAGCAGGACGTATTCTAAAATCACCCGGCCTTTGCTTTTCTCGTATTGCGTATTGCGTATTGCGTATTGCGTATTAACCACGAAACTTCACGAGTAATACTAATAAACTCAAAATTCGAAATTCTAAACGGTGGTTTCAAGAATGGCGATAATGGCTAATATCATAAACGTTTGAGCAAAAATTAGAATTGCGCCGGCGAGATTAACCTGATAGAGGAAGGTTGCTCCCAGGCCGGTGCAGAGCGTCGCCAGATATAAAGTCAGAACCGTCTGTGTGTCGGTCAGTCCGTGCTTCTTTAATCGATGTGAGAAGTGCTGGGTGTCGCCGACAAACGGGCTTTTGCCCTGGCTTATGCGCAGGATGGTTACGCTGATAAAATCATAGAGTGGGACCGCCATAACAAGCAGTGGTAGAAAAACCGGATACCATTGGCCGCTTTGTGCTTCTTGATAATAGGTTGTGCGGAGGGTCAACAGTGCAACGAAAAAGCCCACGACGAGCGAGCCGGCGTCGCCCATAAAGATTTTTGCCGGCGGGAAATTGAATACCAGAAAACCCAGCAACGTCCCTATGAAAACAATTGCCAGGCCGCCGACAAAGACCTGGGCACTTAAGGCGGCTGCAGTGAATAAAATGCAGCTTGCTATGACTGCGATGCCGGCGGCCAGGCCGTCCATATTGTCAAGAAAGTTAAAGGCGTTAATAATCAAAACTATCCAAACGGCTGAAAGAACGGTGGTGATTATTTTGTTCTCGATAAAAAATTCAACTCGAACATCCGCAACGGCGGCGGCGATTATTGCAACCGCGAACTGAACGGCAAGTTTGAAAAACGGCCCAAGATGTTTTTTGTCGTCCCAGAGGCCAAGCACAAACAAGACGAAGACGCAGAGCAATATAATCAGGAGCTGGCCGATTTTGTTTAAGGAATCAACCGGGTCAATATTAGCGGTTTGGGCGAGCGGCTCAAGATGGCCGGGGGCGGCGAGAAATTTTACTACTGTTATAGCAGCGAGGATGAAAACCATAAGTGTAGTAAAGATTGCGATACCGCCGCCGAGTGGGATGGATGTTTGGGCAAATCTGTCTGCGGTTGGTTGTGCGACGAAGCCGGCGCGAGCGGCCAGCTTTCTTACGACGGCTGTTAAGATGACCGACAGCACAAATGAGCCGGCGAGTAAAATTGTCGCTAATATGGTTAGTGTTTCGATTTCAACTGCTCCAGCAATCGGGCTCTGACTTTTTCAAAAAAAACAAAATAGCACCGCTGTTTGTAGTCCGGATAGGTGTATTTCAGAGGGCGCCAGGAGCCCTTGTCAAAAACAAGCGTTACTTCGGCGTACATTCTTTTGCCGATATATATACGATGCGAATAGTTTTTTGTTGTGGCCAGGATTAGCTTTGAGGGTTCAATTATGCCGGGGTCCAGATTTACCGGCCTGGGCACAGGAAGGGCCAACCTTGCCGCCAGCTTTTGCTCGAGCTTGTTTGTCTTGTGTTTGATTTTCACCAGTAAAGCCGGGTCAATGAGGCGTTCGAAGCTGAGAAATTGTCTTAAGATATGCGGGCCTGTCTGGTCTTTATAATAATCGGTTTTGTCGAACGTCCATACGTCACTTGTAAAATCGGCCCTGCCAAACTTATGGGTGAGCGCCTCGGCTGCGGCGTGCAAACATTTGTAGTTGGCAGCCAGAATTCCAATTATGAGCTTGACCGGCTTGGGGTCCTTTAGCTTCCACATAGGTAGTTTTGAGTTTTTAGTTTTGAGCTCTTAGTTTTCGGGTCAGACGTCGCAGATTCGTGCGGCGTATGCCAGCGACGTAAGCGGGTCCTTCCTGGGAATAAACTCGTGTGCGACGTATCCTTTGTAACCCGTCTCGACGATTGCCCGCATAATGGCGGGGTAGTACAGCTCCTGCGTTTCGTCGATTTCGTTTCGGCCGGGGTTGCCGCCAGTATGGTAATGGCCGATATATTCCTTATTGTTGCGGATGGTGCGGATTATGTCGCCTTCCATTATCTGAGCGTGGTAGATGTCGTAGAGGATTTTTACCCGCTCGGAGCCGACTTTTTTGCAGACCTCGACGCCCCATTTCATACGGTCGAACATATAATCCTTATGATTGACCTTGCTGTTAAGATATTCGAGGCAGATGCTGACCTTCTTCTTTTCGGCGTATCCTGCAACCTGTTTAAGTGCGGTAACGGTATTTTCGACGCCTACATCGTCCGGCATACCGCGTCGATTTCCAGGGAAGGTGATAACGTTCGGGAATTCGTACTCTGCCGTCGCTTCTATGGCGGTGCGGATTTTGTCGAGGCACTGAGTATGAATCTTTTTGTTATTGAGACCGTTCGATAGTCCGTGCGTGTTGGTCATTGTGCATACGAGGCCATATTTTTTAAGTGTGGGAAAGTCGGCTGGGCCAAGCAGGTCGAGGCCCTTGAGGCCCATTTGGGCTGCTGCTGCGCAGAGCCGGTCGAGAGTTAGTTTGCGGTAGCACCACCTGCTGGCGGACTGGTTGATGCGGCCCTTCTTGACGACCCGCTCGATGTCGGCGGCGACTGCCTTGTAAGTGAACGCACCGGCGATTGTCCCTGCGGCAATCAGGGAAGTATTGCGGATGAAAGTCCTTCGCGAAAGTTTGTTCTTGTTCATCGTTTCTCCTTTTCAATTCTGATTTGTTTTCACTGTTATTCGGATTATGCCTTTGGTTGTTCATTGAGTGAATTATCGACTCATGACTTTTTTTAAATGGTTCCATGAAAAAGGATGTCTTAATTTAACAAACCATGTAGGTCTTGGATAAAGACTAATTATATGTGATTGTTGCCAGCCATCTTTGTCATTGAACGCCACTATGAGACCAAAAGGCTTCTTACCATAGAGCCACCCCAAATATTTCCACCAGCGAGCAAGAGCATAAGATGCAGCAACTGTCCCCGCACCTCTATATCCCCAGACAACCCACACTGGTTTTTCATTGGTCGGGTTAATCATTTT
>JAUXAH010000672.1 GCA_030614945.1 Phycisphaerae bacterium | reverse complement strand
CTAGTGTAGTGCGTCATAAATAACTTGACATTTAAAAGGATATATGTTATGCTTATTTCAAATGAACATATCAGAACGTATTATTTTAGATCATCAAGAACAGGCAACCATCCGACTCTGGGCTCACGGGAAAAGCTTCCCTCTGCGATTGGTACAACGCGCCCAAATCATTCAGATGGCAGCCGATGGAATCTTCAGCCACGACATAGCTTGCCGCCTGGGGATTTCCCGTCCTACGGTTCAACTCTGGCGGCAGCGTTTTTTATCCTTCCGGTGCGCCGGGTTGGAAAAGGATGCGCCCCGTCCTGGTCGTATCCCCAAAATTTCCCAGCGGAAAATCAGAGCGGTGGTCGAAGCCACTCTACAGACCACGCCTCCCCATGCGACGCACTGGAGTACGCGAACCATGGCAAAAGCTCAGGGCTTAAGCGAAGCGACGATACGTCGGATATGGAAGCAACACAACCTGAAGCCGCATCTGGTCAAAACCTTCAAACTCAGCCGCGACAAGCACTTTGTCGAAAAGTTGTACGACATCGTTGGATTGTATCTGAATCCTCCGGACAAATCGCTGGTTCTCTGCGTGGACGAAAAGAGTCAAATCCAGGCTCTGGACAGGACCCAGCCGGGTCTGCCGCTAAAGAAAGGCCGGTGCGGAACGATGACTCACGATTACAAACGCAACGGCACGACCACCTTGTTTGCGGCCTTAAGTATGCTGGACGGCAAAGTTATCGGCCACTGTATGCCGCGTCATCGACACCAGGAGTTTATCCGTTTCCTCAAGCAAATAGATGGAGAAACCCCCTTCGGACTGGATCGTCATTTGATTGTAGACAATTACGCTACCCACAAACATCCGCGAGTGAAGTCCTGGCTCAAACGGCATCCCTGGTTCCATCTACACTTTACACCAACTTCCAGTTCCTGGTTAAATCTGGTCGAACGCTGGTTTCGCGAGATCACCGACAAACGGATACGACGCGGTTCTTTTCAAAACGTCTCAGCCTTGATTAAAGCTATCAAAGATTACCTGGAAAATCACAACCAAAATCCAAAGATTTTCATCTGGAGCGCTCCGGTAGAGCGCATTTTGGCGAAGATCACCAAATGTAAAGAAGCGTTGGACGCACTACACTAG
>JAUXAH010000408.1 GCA_030614945.1 Phycisphaerae bacterium | reverse complement strand
ATTACTTCTAATAAATTAGGGCCCCTGGTGAAGGAGAGAACGGGGGAGGACTAGCCAGAGGCCCCGTGTGGCTTGAGAGCGGTGTAACGATACCAAAATATCGGCGTTCGTCAAGCCTGTCGTGCGTGGGGCGACGCTGAGATACGCTGCTGCGCGTATCGAGCAAAAATACCTGCTCCCGACGCAAGAACCGTGGGGCGGGTATTTTTGACTGCCTTTTTGTTATATTCTGCGGGGTGTTCGAAGAGGTGACGAAGACGCTCGTAGAATACCCCGCAGCCGCGCAGCAGGGGCGATGTGCGCAGCGCAGCGGAGTGCAGTAGCCCCAGTCTTTGCGGAGCGGCGACGTCGAGCTGCCAGAGGCGCTCGGCGCTCAAAGACTCTTGCCGTTTCGGCCTCCTTAGACTTCAATCATTTCTGCGGCCAGGCCACAAGCCTGGCACGTCGTTAGCAGAGATGATTGAGGTTGCCCATTGACCGGTCAGTTGGCAAGGGGAACGGGTGGGGGACGGGGTGGCTGTAAGCCGCCCAAGTGCCACGCACGTTACCTTTTTATATAATGTCACGCTATTGACCAGATGTGGGGGTATGAAGAAATCGGCGTCCGAAGGGTACAGGGCCAAGAGCGAGGCCGCTGAGGCGGCGGAGCGGATAAAACAGTTTTGGTGCAAATCTTTACCCTGGCCGCGGAAATTCCTGGAGCGGCCAGGGTTTTTAAACAGGGCCCAGGGCTACGCCCCGCCGGCCCTGCCCAAGAGGGAGCCGAGGGACCGAGCCATGGATGGCGAGGGCCCGGCCTGCTGCGAGCCAGCTGGCGAGCAGCAGAGGGCGACCGCGGGCAGGCGGGGCAATACCTTGACGGACAGTTTGGAACGTCACAAAGGCCGAGCGGGCGGAGGGGCCGGAGCGAGCCATCTCCGAGGCGAGCGCCGGATTCGGCCCCGACGAACCGCGAAGGCGGGGTGAGAGGGCACCAGACGCTCGCAAACGGCAAGCCAGGCAGCAGCTAACTGGCAGGCCGTTTGCTGCGTGCGGTTGGCGGCAGCCTTATGGCGGTGATAAAGGCTCTACGTGGCGGGGCTGCAATGAAAGCGATTTAATGCGGCTTGGTAGTGACGTTGCGAGTTGTCTTTTTGATGGGGAGGCTAGACCATTCGTTAGTTTACGAACGGTAACAGCCGACTTGGGGAGGCGAACGTGGCCGGGGAAGGATCCTTTTTTCCTGCAGGACCTGAAACATCGTTTTTGAGCTAATTCTCTCGATGTGACGTTTGAGCTCAGCGATGATCATAAAAACGAAAGTGTTAACTGGCGACGAACAGTTCCTGGATGATTGGGGCTTTTGCCCTGCCTGGTATTCCGATAAATGCTGCAACAACCGGATCCACTTTGTGAATCGCCATGACAAGTGAAAAGTCACCTTGTCGAACTGGTGATGGTTTTAAAAAGCCGTCGAGGACTTTATACTTTTTCATCTGGATATTTGCTGCTGCTATAGCCTGATCCGAAAGCCATTTCTCAAATTGGAAGACTTCTTTGGCGATATACAAAGTTCCCAGAGGCGGTGGTATTTCATTCATAATCGAATCTCCTTGTCAAAAAACATGCGAGTCGATTTTAGCGATAAGCTGTGAGCGAGTCAACAAATACCTTTCTCAGGTATAAACGAATCGTATATCGAAAGTGGTAGTTTGTTACGTTAGAAGTTCGAGAAAGTTCTTGACAAAAAAACAGATTTGGGGTACCGACGATTCAGACGAACCCCGTTGGCAATGGATTTGCCAGGGGCAATGAAAAAGAAGGCGTCCACGTGGGCGCAGATTGGAGGTTCAAGCTAATGGCTTTCATAAGGTCAGTCGATCAAATTGCCAGCAAGTGGGCGGAGGTTACGCCCATGCGCTCGGCGGATTACGCCGCCGGCATTGCGAACCCGCGGCGCTCATGGAGTGCCGCGGCAAAAGCGGCCGAGGCGTCGTATGAGGCGGGAGTTACCAAGGCCATCGGCCGAAAGGCATACGGCAAGGGAGTCGGTAAGGCCGGTGATGAGAAGTGGTCACGCAAGGCCAGCACACGCGGAGTCGCTAACTGGGGGCCCGGCGTTGCCGAGGCCAAAGGAGACTACGCAGCCGGCTTTGCACCTTACCAGGCTGCCATTGCAGCCGCCGTGCTGCCGCCCAGGTATGCCAGACGAGATCCCCGTAACCTTGCCAGGGTCAAGGCGATAGTAGAGGCCCTGGTTGCAAAGAAAGAGTCCCTGATGGGGACTTAGTGGAGGTGACCTATGGAATTTATTCA
>JAUXAH010000014.1 GCA_030614945.1 Phycisphaerae bacterium | reverse complement strand
GTTGGTTCAGGTTGTCGGGGAAAGCCTTTTGAATACTCATCATTCAGTCGCTAATAATCCTTCTGGTACGTCCTGACCTAATACGAAAATAATTGGTCAACATATGCTGACCAGCTCCAAGGCAGATGCTTGAGGTATCATTTAGTACATAGGTTACCTTCACTGTCTTACCTTTTGGCCATTCTCTTATGTACTCGAGGTATTCAAGAATACAAGCAAGCATATCGGTGATCGCCAAAGAAGCAACCGCTGGTCCCGAACCTATATCGAGAATTCGCAAGTGTCCAAGTCTGATGACGTCAAAAAAACCTTGTGAAGTCATATAATTAACCAGACTATTCTGTACCTGAAAATAATGTCTGGTAAAAAATTTGACTAAGAAAGCTCTCATTTCTGCCGGGCTCTGTGGATAACGTGTTCCAGTTTCTGAAACCTTCCGATTGGGCAATCGGAGAATTTGATATATTAGCCCTGATTTCACAGTATCGGTTAGTTGCCATATTTCATTTGGGCACAATTCTCCTCGTATAAAATGCTGTAATGTTCCATCCATAAGTGGTACCACCTTCAAAATGCACTTTCTTTACTTTGCCAGAGTAACATAATCTCGCTGGATAGGATTAAAAATGCCCCTCCCCAATGTCAACCGTGGGAATGTGTTTTTCAATTGCTCGTAGACGGTATTCGTAAGTGATACTCTTATCTGAAAGTGATTCGAGTTTCTGTTGAAAATTCTTCTGACACTGACACAAATACGTCACATCGTGCTGCAGCAAATCAAGCTGCCTCTGCAAATTGACCCAACTGCCCACAATCAGAGAGGCTAAAAATACCAACTGAATCAGCACAGAAAGATTTACCCTGCGATTAAACTGCCAGCTTCTCGAATTCTCTTCAGCCATTTCTACACCGGGACATAGAAAACATTCTTACCACCCACTCTGGACATGACCGCATAGGTCCCGGCTGGGAGTTGGCCATTCTCAAGAAACGATTCAGCCAAATTGATCGCCTGCATCTGCCCCCCAATCTCTACCGGCAGCGACCCTGCATCGCCTATCTCCACAGCCCGGACGTTATAGACATTGTATGATGACAGACTTTTGACCTTAACAGCCCAGGCGGCAGCTCTGGCGCCAGGGGAAATGACAACTGATATCTCTTGAGTTTCTTCAGAACCCTTTCGGGCAAGTCTTTCCAGTACCTGTTGGTTATCTACAATATCCGCACCGTTGCTCATAACTGTTACTTCCTTTTGCGAACGATTTTCAAATTCGTACACTGCTTTTCAAAATCCATCTGCACCTGCTCTATCCAGCTGACGCTTCGGTTATCGCTCCTGCAGCCGAGCAGGTCCCTGCTTTCAGGACTTGTGCTCACCCTGTCGCCGATTCTGTAATCAAAGGCCAGGTAAGGCGTCTGCACATCGACAGTCTCGATAGTCTCAGACGCCACCTGAGCCCTTTTACGCACAAATTCGTATAAAGCAATAGAATCGTCAGCCTCGTCCGGCACACCAAGCGTATCGTCGGATGAATTTGCAAAAATGCTCTGGCTGGAAACCTTGCGATACTTGAACTGACAGGGCAGCGTAATAATATGCTCAACCACGGGCACGGTCGAATCGACAGGCCCGTCAGCAACCACACAATTCAATCTCTCATCGCTGATTACCGATGCGGTTATTCTAAACCTCAATACCCCTTTCAATGCTGCCACCCAAGTGTCAACATCAAGCTGGTCACTGCTGAGCCACATCCCGCACTCATCGAGCAGGTTATTAAAAGCGTAAAGGTATTGCCACCAATGCAAGCCGTTATCAAACGATACCTGCAGAAAATAACCCAGCGACCTTCCCTGTTTGTCAGTGGTTAGGACCGGCCAGAAGCGCCTGCGACGACGAACAAAATTACCGCTCTGGAAAATTTTTGAAAAGTCAAACGCACCACTCTGATTGTATGGGTCGCCACTGTAGTCACCTGCCTCGTTGAGACACCATTTACGATATACATCCTTTACCTGATAGAAATCAGGGTTGGTCGAAGGTGAGAATTTATCATAATCAGTATCCTCGCGGCTCCCGTCCCAGGCTTTTACCAATTCAAAGGTCGCTTCATAAACTTTGAAGTCCCCCTGAGCAATATACTTGCGCGTTATCGGCCAAAAATTTTTCCTGCTGCACAAGCTCGCGATATTTGTCTTTGAGATGCTAAGCTGTTCGCCATACGGTTGGCAATTCAACTCAACTGCTCTGTTTACACCGCTCTTATAGAACACAATCGCCTGGCCAGGGCCAGTCGATACAGGCCGGGGAACAAATTCGAATTTCAATCCAATCCTCTCGCAACACCGATGCAGGGCTTCTATCAGATTTAACCCGGTGACATCAAGGTCACGAACTGTTTGGTTCTCGGTCAACGCTCGCAGTTGCTCAATGCCCGGTGTTTGCAACTGGCCACTCACCAAATATCCACAGAGCAGGTAATCAATCACTTCCGCATAGCTCCAGTGCTTGCCTTGCGACGGTTCGGCACAAAAGGCTGTATAGCTCTTGCCGTTAACTTCTATCGGCACCAGATTGGCATTGGCCTTGCCATCAGGATTAAATACGGTATCAACAGCAGCCAGAAACAAACTCGGGCCGTCTGAACCACCCACCCGCTGGCCATAGACGGTGATACGTTTTAGATTCGCGCTAAAATCCCTGGCTACGATTTCCACCCTTTCGCCGTTAGACCCGATTTCTGTCTCAATGCCTTCTATTTGACCCTCGAAGAGAGGAAAAGCAAAAGCCGCTGCGCCTGGCGGGACACCGTTATAAATTTGCTGGATGCAAACGCGTTCTCCCATCGCAAGTTCGGTCTCAATATCCTCAGCAGCGACCAAATCGGCGCTCGTGTACGCGGCAGGGTTATAAGCTAATCGGGCCCAGCTAAAATCCGGCCAGCCGCTGCGCACAATCTCTATCGGCTCAAGAAAGGGACACAACGCACCACCGAGCAAAATTGAGACAGTAGCCCCGGGAAGTGCTACTCGTGTTTGAGTTGATTGGAAAAAGTCGATTCTGTTAGACATAAAAAACCTCAGATGTGTTAGATAGTTTCGGCACTTAGAATATTGACCGCACCTGGGCTTGTGGTATCAAGCTGAATCCTTATTGGGGCCAATGAAGCACCTTCCATCCCAGCAGCATCTTCAGCTCTTATACAAAAGAGATATTTGCTCGCCTCGAGTGTGTCACTTTGGTAGCTATAAAATTTTCGACCGGCGTAGCAAATCGCGGCAATTGAGTTTTCATAATTGATTTGTCCTGTACCGGCGTCATAATAAACTTTGAAACACGCAGGCGGCGACTGCTGCTTAATAGGGCAATAGTACCAAACAAGCTGTATCTTATTACCGTCCACCTGTTTGGCTCGTGCCTCAAAAATATTATTGGGCTGCGGCTCTGCCAGGTTCCCGCTGGCATCTATTGAAACTTTGACCACAGCAGCTAAGGTATGTTCCTGACACCCGTAATTATTGGCCCGACGAACAACATAAAAATATGTCGAGCTACTATCGTGCGGAACATAGCTGGGTGGCCAGATCTCAGAAGCCTCTGCTTCGACCACGGCGAGTATGTCGGAGAAATCAATCTTATCGAGGCTGGGCCCGCGATAGAGCACCTGACAACCTGCAATACGAGGCCAGAAATCCCCACCGGTCAGGCCCATTCCAAGCTTGACACCGTTTGGCGAATCACCTTCATATAAACTGTCGAAAAATTTACCGTCCATCTATTAAGCTACCGCTGGATCGCGGCCCAGAGTGCTTTCGCCATCGGTTATATCGAGCTTCAAAATCGTATTACCACCGCCATCCTTAACCAGCATATCTCCTGTCAGCTTGTCCTGGCTCATTTTATTGACTAATCGCATCAGAGCATAAAAGTCCAGCCGAACTTCAACAGGAATATACCGCTCGGAATTGGCTAAGCTGTTATTGCCGTCTTTGTCGGCATCTATAACACCCACAAGGTCGCCAGCATCAAATGGTGTTGTGCCGTAGGCAACGCTGAACTTATACCAGCCGCCGCCGATTTCACTAATACTCGGAGCATCACCGGATTTATCGGCGCCGTCCAGCTTCCTTAGACTCTCAAAGTTCATCTCCCCAGCTGCACCGGTCAAGGGACAGCTATCCTTTGCCACGTAAAACGGTATTTCAATTGCAGTATTTGCCATCATCGACTCCTATCGTAGAATTGCCAGTCTGCCCGGATTTGCCATCCGTGCCCGTATGCGTTCGGGGAATTTCACTTCAACATCCCAGTTTATTCGGGCATCTACGGTAACATTCTCCATCACCAATAACGTGTAGCCATTCTTTGAAAATGTAAACTTGTGTGGACTGTATTCTGTCTCTGTCTCATCGGTCCCCTCCCACTTTTTATAGGTTATTGTCTGTTGAGCAATTTTGCCATCAGCACCGGTTTGAACGCTAAAGGCCTGGTTGCTGTCCTTATCTTCACAGGTAACGGTAACCCCCGCTAAATTGTTGCCATCTTTATCAACTACGTGAATATCACAAGAATATTTAGCATTTATAACACCATCAGCGTTTCCAATAATCATATCCGATTGCACCGGTGTCCATCGTGGGCTAATAAGATTTATTGTTATGCCCGATGCTGGTCCCGCCCAAACCTTCGATGACCCTTCATTAGTAACCAGCAAATCCTCAATAGTTGTACTCACATAAGAATATAGACCCGTGCTTGTATAATGCATCCAAACATTTTCAATAGTATCTGGAATCTTATCAAGTCGCCAATAACTCCAGTTGCCTATATATAAATTCTTGAGAGTCAATGAATCGAGAGTACTTGAAAATTGCATCCGTCCAGCTTATGCAGGACAATGGAATGTACTATTACAGAAATTCACAGTACCACCTGAAAAAGTTACCATACCAGCCGGGCCGAAACCCCTGTAAAGTATAGTTGAACCGTAGATATTACAAACAGCATTAGATGAACCTGAAGCAATTACGGTAGTTCCTATCCCCCAAGCCCAGCAAGAGCCCTTAATGCAATAACTGTCTGCTATCTCACCAAGTTGCAAAGTTGCATTATTCTTAATTGTAAAAGACTTATCATCATCAAAATATACCATTTCATTTTGGGAGTTAAAAGTCAGTTCATCTGTACCATCACCGAACTGAACATTCTTTAGTATCTGATATACGGCATTGGCAACGTGTTCGGTTATAAAGAAGGATGGGTCTTCAGTACCACCGCCATCGACAGCGACACTGCCAGCGCCGGCATTGGTAACATCGTTCCAGGTTACGTTGCTGTCTTCACCTTCTATTCGCAGGGTTGTCTTGCCTGCGTCACAAGCCAATGAAAAAGCCATTATGGTCTCCAGCCTCCTACGTTTCCTCAGTCCAGGTGCCGTTCTTGGTTATTGTCACCCAGTCACCGTTTGAATCTGCAACCAATGTAACACATTCTCCAACAGCATCGGCCGATTTGTACTTGTCCGCCGTCTGGCCACTGTCGTCCCTGATCGTTGCCGTGCCGGGGTCGACCCGCAGCTCCTGGGCAGCCTGGACCGCAAAGGTAAATACCGTCCCCTGCGAAGCTGATGCCGGCAGCGTAAGCGTAATGGTCCCGGTGGCGCCTAAATTCGTGTGAACATTGCCGGATTCGGCTGCCGTCAGCGTGTCATCGGCCGTATGTGCCTCGATCATCTTTTTCACGCCACCGGCCCCATATGGCATCACAACGTTATGGCCAGCGCGGGAATCAGTTATCGACTCGATGTCCCCACCTGAGGTGGTTACTACCGCCAAGCGAATATGAGGCGTGGTTGCCATATTCGGGAAGCTGCTATATTCGTTGGTGACAAGATTGCCAGCCGAATCCAGATAGACATAAATATTTGTCTTATCATTCGCCAAAGTATTGCCCGATGAGCCGTTATAGCCGACCAGCTCCGTACCCAGCCAGAACTTGCCTGCTTTTACGCCAATATCCAGTCCGCCTTCGTCATAGACCCTCAAATCGTTTGCCAGCCGTGTAGCCAGCAATAGCCGATACAGCAATTTTCTAAAGTGCAGATAATAAGGTGATGTACCGGTAGGTATATACTCAACGCCGGTCTCACTGTCAGATTGTATATTTAACAACGCATTGTCAGATGGATAAACTTCAGCCATAATATTCTCCTTGTTACTATTTTACGAGACACTCAGCACCAATTGATTCGTCTGTTTATCGAATGAAGAAATGCTTACCTGCTCAGCGGGTCTTGCCGCGGGTGTCACCGTGATTTCGCCAGTCTCGCTGCCGCTGCTTTCATTACCCGCTTCGTCAGTAACCTTGACGGCAAATTTGTAAATGCCTGCGCACAGTGGTGGGCTTGTCCACTCGAATGTATCAGCACCAAGGCCAAACTGACCGTGACCAAAACTGCCCTTTCCAAACCCTACTGCCCCCGCCGAGTCACAACCGAAATCACTTGCGCCGAACCTGCTCATTCCAAACCCCGCCTTATCCTGCCAAGCCGGCCAGACCCTTATCGGCGAATCATTAAGTGCCTCGTCGTAATCAATTTCGCCCGTGCTGTTGTCAAAGTAGACTTGAGCGGTTGCGCCAATCGGCAAGTCTTGGCCACGCAGAACACTGATTCTCACCCGCCCACTCTGGCCAATCGACGAATCAATCTCACTGCTAAAATCAGTATCCGCCTGTTCAACATCAACGGCAAAAACTTCGAGCCGAACCGGCGACTCTAGAGAGGTAGGTATCTGAACAATCATTTGTCTTTGCTGACTGTCAACCGTTACCCCTGCATATTGGCCGTTGACATAAATCTGATAAAACTTATCGCTCCACGCCGACCACCACCTTACCAAAGCTATCCGTGGCGTTCCGACATACCCACCGTCGGCCCAAATGCCACCGGGCAATTCGAACGCCCTGACCCTTTCTATCCCGCTGCTGATAAGTGCCATTACTACTAAACCTTTAACTGCGTATAAATGATTTCATAATCGATAGCTACACCGCCGCCGCTTGCCAGCTCTTTGCTTACCTTGAAAACATCCACTCGAAGATTATCAAACTCTTTGCCGCCGCCGGTTACCAACGTGTGCGTATCACCGTCCATGTAGGTCGATATTACGCTGATTCTGTCATCCATTTGCGATCGGCTTTTCGCCCGCAACACGCCTTTCTGTTTTATCTTCCTGCCACGTCCGCCCAGATCAATACTCAGCACGCCGTCCAGTCCCGGCACCGCCCTCTCTATCGAATCCCGGCTAATACTCCCCGGTTCGATTTCTAACTGCTGCTCGTCAAATAAACTTTGTCCATCCAAAGTGGCGCTCATTTGTTTCCCTTCACAAACTAATCCCGCACCAATCTTACAGACGCCCCAAGCCTGGTGACATCAGCCACCCCGTCAGAGCCAACATCGATACTGAGCCGACACCGCTCTTTCGCCCTCTCAAAAAGCTTCTGATAGTGCAGACTCTTCTTCCAGAAATTCTCGTCTTTGGCTTTACTGGCTAACATTGCATACACACTTGACACGACTGCAAAGACCGACGCCCTCTTTAAGACATCTCTATCCAGAACGTCCTCAGCATCATAGGCGCTTTCAGGATTACCCGGCCTAATGCCAAAGTATTCAGTCAACTTAAAGCCGGCTTCGCTGGCCTGCGGCCTGAACGTGCTGATGCGGTAGGATATATCAGTAGCCGCCGGCGGCGCAATAGCATCATCATCTGGATCCGACCTGACCACCGAAATCGTAAGTGCTGTTGCCGAATCGACCGAGATAATCTCGTATGCCCCGTCCAGCAAACCATCTGCAGATTGCAAATATATAACGCCACCAGTTGAGACCTGCGCACTCACAAAATCTGCGCCGCTTGCCGTAAATGTCGTCCCGCTTAGCGTCCCGCCTGTCCCTGCCGCCAATACCTGACCCGGCAGATGTAATTCGCCGAACAGTACCGGCTCGTATTTCAAAATGTCCGCATCGTTTGAAAAAATAATCATTTTCTTTAGCCCTCTTCACGAGTAACCAGCAGGATTAGGTGCCCAAAGAGAGGTTGTCCCTTTGGGCACCCTCGCCAAGACGCATCATTTTACGTCTCAGCTAACCCACCACCATTTAGCTGGTACCCAGACTGCGAATAAGCCCGTGTGCCGCCTCGTTCTTGAGCTCCACGGCATATTCACCAATCAGTTCGCCACACTCATAGTCACCACCACTTGCCAACGGCTTGAAATGAAAGCTCCGCCCTGCCAATGGCAACACGTTGATACGGGATGAATCCACCAGTAGCACAGCATCCTGTGGCATCCATCGCGAGGTAACAACTCTGCAAACACCAAAGTCGCTTTCGTAAACACTAATCATATCAGTGAAAGTGGTATCATTGGCTCCGTAGGTTCGACTGTCAGCGGAGAAAGCGTTTATCTTTCGCTTCTGAAAACCACCGACCACAATCAAGTCCACATTACCGCTACTGCTCTCCCAAATCTGCCTGAGAACATAATTAATCTTGGCCTCGTCAAGGTCAGTGCCTGTCGGAAAGCCGCTGTCGCCTGTATGGAAAACACTCGTCAAGAGGTGTTGAATAATGCCCTTCATCGACCTTCTTACCGAGCCGCTGCCTTCGGGATTGCTTGTCGGCTCGCCGCCGTTGATAACCGTATTTTCCAGATCGCGAATCAGCTCCCGCAGCCGTTCCTGCTTTTGATAATCCATCTCATCAGCCAGACCCAATTGGCTCGCAGCCATATCCGTCCCGCTCACTTCCACCGCAGCGGTAAATATCTGCGTGTAGTTGCCGCACCGACTGCGATTGGTAAATCTTGCACTGGGCTTGTCCGCCCCTTCAAGAGCCGCATTTCCCAGAATGTTGATTACCTGATTGTCAGCCAGGTCTTCTGCCGTCGTGCCCGCATAACCTCGCACCACCGTCAGCGTATTGCTGTTAATACCGGTTACGAGCATCAATTCCTCTGACCCTTCCACCTGAATCTGGTCGCCCACGCGGAATCTGCTGCCGTTATCGACCACAAAATCGGTGTCGGCCGCTGGGTCGGTATAGGTGCTGTCGTTAATTGCGTCCTTATTGGGTAGAAGTTCGTCCTCAAGCCATTCATGATGCGTACTGGTCGCTTCTCTCATCGGGTCACCCAAAGCATCCAGCAAAGGCGTCTCATAAGGCGAAATTATCCCGATCAAATCCGATACATCCTCAGCCAATTCCGGCAGAGTCGTACCCGCCGAATAAGTTGCTTTTCCTGTAAAAGCCATCTGTTTTTCTCCTTTTTTAGTTAGTAGTTATGAGTTCATAGTTCTCAGTCAATAAACCACGAACTATGAACTTAGATAAAATTTCTTCGCAGTTTCAGATACTCCTGCAAATCTGTCCGATTGCCTGTCGTTGCCGCTTTCCTGGCTGCTCTTTCGAGGATTGTCTGGCTGTTTTGCATTCGGTCCTTAACCCCTGCGGTTTTTTTTGCCGTCACAGCTCCATCGCTGTTGCCAGCGAACAGATATTGCTTTTCCTTCTTCAACTGCTTAACCACACCGTCCAAATCCGCATCGTCCCCACCTTCTATTCTGGCCTTGGCAATTAACACGGCCGTTTCCACATCGACAGTCCCAGCAGCAGCTAATTTGCGCGTCAGTTTTTGTTCGACCTCAATACTGCTCAACTGCTCAGCCATCTTTTTGGCCTCTGATTTTGTTTCCCTCAATTGCTCAGCCAAAGCTTCGATTTTCTTCTCAGCACTCTGTGCCCTCTTTCGATAGCGGATTGATTCGGCCACCGGAACAAGTTTCAAGTTATCCACCTCACTGTTAGTATGTCCCGCTGTGTCTTCTGACAAAATTCCTTCGTCTGCGTCTATCGGACTCATAAAACCTCCTGATTAAACTTCAGTTTGGGACCCCAAACGCACTTTATTGCGGTTAGGAACCCTCTTAACTTTCTTTCACGGCCTCATAGCCTAATTCTCTGAGCACCTGCTCAGTCCGCACGCCCAATTCTTTTTTAATCTGGGCCTCCTTTAGCTTTTCCATCATATTTTCAGGCAGCGGACTAGGGAAAATAATATCAATCTCCCTGTCCGCCTCGCCGATTTTGTAGATGTTGGCCTTATCGAGTATATCCAGAACCATTTGAGCGATTTTTTTCAGCCCTTCGCTATATGTAAACCTCTTTCGCTCGGTCTTCGACAGCATCCCCATAAACGTCAGTCTGAGAGCCACCGCACTTGTAAGGTTGCCGAGCTTATTCTTCAATACTCCTGCCACCACTGGTGTTACTCCGCTGGCCTTATCCATCGCTTCTCTAATCTCAGCGATGTGTATATCCTCGCTCGGCGTCGCTGCATCCCCGCCGAACTCTTCGATAGCCGCATCCGGATTGTCGGTGTACCACATCCTCCCCGGCGATACAGGCCTGTCCTCAAAGCCCTCTATCCCCTTGCCAAGATACATCTTAAACGTCTGGAACGTAATCCTGCTCGCCCGGTCACTCAATCTGGTATTAAGCTCGTCCTGCAGCGGTATCAGCGGCTCGACATCACTTAGCCCCTCGTAGTAGTATGGCTGAGCAACGTTCTGGATATGCACCACTGGCAGAAATCCCCACGGCAATTTGCCTTCTGCAACGAGCTGCTTGTCTTCATACCTCTGCCAGCAGGCAGCCGAAGTAATCTCCGTCACTGCAACCACCTGCCTTGCGGTCGCAGGCTGGCGACTATCACCACTTCGTCTGACTTGCGACAGCAGTCTCGATAGAAAAGAGGTTTTCCCGCTCAGGGCGTTTTTCTTCTGGTAGAAGTGCTGCACGTAATATCTGATTTTTTTGTAGTCGTCCTCTTCCAGGACAGGCAGTGCTCTCGGTGCTTCAATCAGTTCCAGGCCGATTGTTTGTGCCAATTGCAGCACATCGTTGAAATTGTGGATTGACGATTGACGATTGGCGATTGACGAATCGGAAATCGAAAATCGTAAATTGGTAATCTTTTCGCCAGGCCTGACGAGACAATCGACAAAACCGTAAATACTTCCGAGCACTGCCATATCCTGAAAAAATCCGATACCGCCGTTAGCCGCAAACACTGCCTTCAATATAGATTCAATTTCTGCACGTTTTTGGCTATCCGGCGATTTGGAAACAAAACTAACTGGCTTTCCGAACAGAAAATCTACCGCCGCATTTATTCGCCACGCGATATCATTTTCGATTACTACCTCTTTTCGCTGCACATCGCCGATTCGCCTTGCACCGAAGACGCCTGCATTTGCCGAGTGCAGCAGCCCCGTTATTCTCGCAGGCAGCCCGTACTCCTGGGCCTGCAAATAGCATCGCCCCAATTCCCCCTGAGGGGCCCCTGTGGGGGCTTCCATTCGGTTTTCGTAATATTCCCACAGCTTCGCAAAGTGTGTTTGGATATCCGCCGCGTGTTCATCAACGAGCCACTCGATATAATCCGCTTGTAAAAGCGGGTCCTTAAAGATACCAAGGTCAAAAGCCATATTAACTTCTCACTAATTACCAGTTACCATTTACCACTCACCAACAACGTCCCTCTATAATTGGGCGAACCTGCGCGTTTGAGTCGAAAAATCGCATTTTTTTATACGTTCCGATCGCGGTAAGTCGTTACGGCAAAAGCAGTAAAAAAAAATTTAGATTTTTTGATTTTACCTCCCAACTACCTGCACTTTTGATTGATTTTTTTGACAAACCTGCACATCTGCCGTATAATTACCTGCCATTCAAATTCTGCTTACGCAGAATCTCCTTTACACCGATATCGTTAAGCAAAAACAGGCAGGTAGGAGATGGATAAGATTAACAATCTGAAGAGAGGAGATGTATTGAACGTTATTTTGAAGATTGCACAATCGACGATTAAGAAGTACTGCATACCTCTGACTGGATGTTTAATTTTAGGAGCCATAGCAAACCCTTCCACGGGAGCAATTCCGTTGCCCGAACTCACCGTGCCGAACGGCTTTGGCGTCAACATACATTTCAGGGGCGAGCCCCGGGATTTGGTTTAATCGCCGATGCAGGCTTTAAGTTCATCAGGATGGACTTGGCATGGGGGGCTGTCGAGAGAAAGAAAGGCGTCTACGAATTCGAGAAATCTGGTTATGACGCGTTGACGAAAGGATGCTCCAAACGAGGCATACGTATCCTGTATATTCTCGACTACAGCAATCGGCTATATGAGTCGGACAGGTCGGTCCGCACAGAGCAAGGCCGCAGGGCGTTCGCCGCTTTCGCCGAAGCTGCTGCAAAGAGATACGCAGGCAAAGGAATACTCTGGGAGATATGGAATGAGCCGAACATAAAGCAGTTCTGGCGACCACAGCCAAGCGTCGACGACTACTGCAAGCTGATCGAAGAAACGACACCTCGAATAAAAAAAACGGACCCATCCGGCCTGGTCGTCGCTCCCGCTACATCAACAATCCCATTTAATTGGCTTGAATGGTGTTTCAAAAAGGGCCTTTTAAAATGGATTGATGTCGTAAGCGTCCATCCGTACCGGCCACAAGCTCCGGAGACGTTCATTAAGGATTATGCCAGGCTTCGTGAACTCATCACACGTTACGCACTCAAAGGGGACCCCACTTTTCGGGAACATAAAAAGATACCTATCATATCCGGCGAATGTGGTTACTCCAATCTTAACTGGTACAAAACTCGTTTATCTAACGACCAACAGGCCCAGTATCTTGCCAGAGAGTTCTTGAAAAACCTCTATCAAGGCATCCCTGTTAGCATCTGGTATGATTGTAAGAATGCCGGAACTAACCCCAACGAGAGAGAACACAACTTCGTCACCATCACACATGACCTAAAACCCAAAGCCGCATATCTGGCAGCTAAGACTCTTTCCTCTGCGCTAAAGGTCTACCGCATCGAGAAGCGCCTCTATTTACCCCGTTAGAAGACGCATCGGCTGATTTGTAAGTTCTGACAGGCCAAGGACTTCTAACGAGGTAAATAGTGGAATCCGGCATCGGCTCGACTGCTCGTCTCTGCGAAGCGCTTCGCCGAAGCAGGGAGCTCGCCGAAGTCCAATATCAATCAGTATCTTCTTTTTGCAGGAGTTCGATAATCTCGGCCTTTGTGGGCAGGGCCTCGATTGAGCCGAACTTTGTGCAGGCCAAAGCCCCTGCTGCGGAGGCGAATTTAACCGCTTCTCTTACATCGTCCTTTACGGCACAATAGGCGGCGAGCGCCCCGGCAAAGGCATCGCCTCTGGCGGTATGGTCAACAAGCTCCACTTCAAAAGCCGGGATATGGTCGGCACCGTTTCTATCAACGACCATACAGCCTCGCCTGCCTATCGTTATGACGGCAGAGTCAACGCCGCGAGCGACCAGGTCGGAGCCAATGAGCTTGGCGGTGCGAATGCCGGCGGCCGAATGGTCGGTGATATCGGCCGCCTCGTAAAGATTCGGAATCAGGATATCGGCTGAAAAATATTCGATTGGTAGAGCGCTATCGTGCCGGCCGGGTTGCTCTATCGGCCTGGCAGGATTAAGAATGACCTTTATGCGGTGTACCTTCGCACAGCGAAGGGCGGTTACAATTGCCTCTTGCGGCAATCGTCCGTGAATCAAACAAACATCAGCCCCAGAAATAATCCGCTCAGCGGCGTCAATATCCTGTGGCAGTAGGGCACTGTTGGCACCGGTGTATACACAACTGGCGTTTTCGCCTGCGGCGTTAACCAGCGTTACAATCACGCCGGTATTTTTGGCCTCGGCGGAATAGACATAGTCGGTATTAACGTCGAACTCAGCCAGACTTACCTTGGCCATTTGGGCAAATGTATCGCCGCCGACCTTGCTGATAAGATGCACCTCGCAACCACACAGAGCAGCTTCCACAGCCTGATTTGGCCCGGGGCCGGTGACTGTGTATGAAAGAGCAGAGCCGGTAACACTCTGCCCGGGAGACGGGATTTGGCCGCACCTCACCGCCATATCGACATAGGTGCCGCCAATTACAACTACCTTAGGAATCCTTCCTGGCATCTTTATCCTCGCCGACCCTGGTCAAAGGTAACTGGTTAACCCCGACCCCTGCCGCAGGGGCGGGGTTAAATAATCACCAATCACCAACTATAACCGGTTGACGCACAAAAGCAAAACTTTTTTTTAGAACAATCTCCTTTCTAAGCTCACCATTTCCACGTTAAATTCTTTGACTATTCCACCAGTCCTACGTAATAAGATTCCAGATCGAGCTCTCGGCACCAGCCGATGCCTCAAGACCTAAGTACTCAAGTCCCGTTGCCGCTACCGCCGTGATCGGCACGGGGCTCTCAATTCGCCGCCCGGCCGTGACACCCGGGCCGAACGCAATCATCCATACTCGCCGACAGCCCTCATCCGCACCATCGTTAGTGTAGAAGTTGCTGTGATGAATAAAGCCCCAGCGACCAGGCCCATCGAGTTCACGCCCATGGTCAGGCAGTATCAGCAAAAGCGTCCGCCCTCTGTATTGCTCGACCGCTTCTGCTGCCTGCCACAGCCTCCAGGTCAGTTCATCGGTGCGTCGGATCGCTTCAACGTACCGCGACCACGAGCCGTAGTGTGCACAGTCAATCTCACCAAAGTCTACGGCCATCATATCCGGAGCGAACGTGCGCATACAGGCGATGGCCCGGTCGGTCAGGAACGCGTCGTGGCTTGTGGTGCCGGACCCAGTCTTCCATCTCCCATACTCGGTGTCGAGGAAGGAGCGGGCCTTTTTTGAGTGCAGTCCCTCGACCGAGATGCGGCTTGTTGCGCGTGTAAGTTTTGCACAGGCTTGAGCCGCCTTGATTTCGGCATCGGCTGAGCCGAGTGATGCCGCATGTTGCATTCGCCGGTCCATCTCCTCTGCCGTTGCGCGCGGAATGGTTGGCGGCTCAACCACGTTCGCGGCATAAGACCTTCCATAACCCGATGCGAGACTCTCCCCGGTCTTGGCAAGGATTGAAGCGTAGACAAATGCCCATGTGGCAGTGTCCGGAGCGTGGCGGGCCTTGCGGTATATCTCAAAGATGGTTGGGTGCGCAACCGGCTTGGACCAGTCGATATCGTCCCATTCCCAGTGGCCGGTCATAATCGAACCAGCACAGTTGGGGTGGACTACCTTATGCTCCACACGCATGTTGGTAAA
>JAUXAH010000731.1 GCA_030614945.1 Phycisphaerae bacterium | reverse complement strand
TATGATTTTAAAATTAAAGGCTTCCTACCCGGCTGATAGGAGTAAACTTGAATTGACTGGGAAAGATGGGCAACCACTTAAACCGGATGTAGTTTATTTAATAGTTAAGAGTTATCAAAACTGCCCCCTAAAAGATACGAGAAAATGCCCCCTAAAGGAAGAGGTCGAGTTGGCCGAGAAAGACCGAAAGGAGAGTTACGGAAGTGGTAAAGAACAAAGCAAAGAAAAATAACAGAATTATTAAATCTGACAGAGAAATATTAACTGGCACATTGGAAGATAATAAAGCTTATAACTTAACAATTGAAATACCAGGTAGAGGAAAGATTAAGATAAAAATTAGTTTTGAAAAAGAAGAAATAAAGTTAGAGGATCATATAAAAAAAGTGATAAATAGGGGTGGATCATAAAATAGTCGTTAGTTGATATGCACAAAGATAGCAGCCAAAAAAAGAAATATTTTTTAGTCGATACGCACAAAAGTAACCTATAAAACGGTTAAAGTCGGTGGCAGTTTGTTATAAATAACAGAAAATAGCAGATTGAATGTCCGTTATTAACGGAGAAAAACGGTAAGGTTTTCTCGATTAAGTGAGAATAAGTGAGAAACTATAACGATAAATCGTTAAATATCGTGGAAGTTACCACGTTAATAACGGGAAAATAACGAATAAATCGGTAGAAATCGGATTAAAGTTTGCGATAAAGCGCAGATAAGCGCAGAAATAAATTCCTATAAAATAAGGGAAAATAAGGGAATAAGTATTTGATAAATCAGAGAATATCAGAGAAATTTCAACGATTAAGCATTGAAAGGCGTTAAAAGTTTGGGCCTTGTCTCAAAATATCTCAAAAAAATAGTGGGTAGTATCCTGTAAATAGGTGAAAATAGGGTTAAAATTTTATCGATTTATCGAGAAATATCGGGAACCGGTTTACTAAAGTTTACAAATCTTACAATAAAGCAGGGTTTTTAAAAGTATCAAAAAGCGATAAAACCAAT
>JAUXAH010000146.1 GCA_030614945.1 Phycisphaerae bacterium | reverse complement strand
GGTCACCCTTTTTATCTGGGTGAGAATCTCAGCAGGCTGCTCCTCCAGGACCTTCTCTATATTGATTATGGGCCTGTCTTCCTTTGTTATCCTGTCAGAATATATGTCCTCTTCCTGCTCTGAGCTGACATAATCCGGCTTCTTGTAGTTTATCTTTTCTTCCCTTGCCATGAATCAACACCCTGCAATCTGTCTTTGCCATGTCTTGCGTAAAACCTACTATAAGAATTAACCACTATGTTTATAAACCTTTCGCCCCATTTTAGGCGTGAATTAGCTGCAAAACACAGTTCTTTCATAGCTCCCTGTGGGGGAAGTTATCCTGTATTCGCATCTCCCGCCCAGGCAGTTGTAATCCGTCATGGTCAGGGTCTGGCCAGGCGAGAAGGTTTCATTGTCAAAATAGGGATGGAAATAGCCTTCCCCTGAGGTCCTGCTAACCGTCAATTCCCCGCACTGGCAGGTGCTGCCCGAACAGGAGCAGGCGGGCTTGAGCTGGGCCTGGATTTCCTCTGCACTTAAACTCCTGTTAAATATTAGGACTTCGTCGATTGTGCCGTTGAAATTCGCTTGAGTAGAATTACTATAATTTGCACCAATCCATAAGTCTCCACTATTTGTTGGTAAATCTCCAGAATAACTAGTATTGGTTGCCTTTAAAACACCGTCAACATACAGTCTCATATCAGAGCCATTATAAGTAGCAGATATATGGTGCCAGTTTCCATCATTAATATCTCCACCGGCACTGGCATTATAGATAACACTGTTATTTATAATCAAGAATTCTCCTCCGTTCTTTGTGTTCAGGGCAAAGGGGACCTTGTCATAAGAGGGGTCTGTCCAATAAACATCTGCTTCATAACTTTCCCCCTTTTCGTTTTCAGCAATAATCTTTGTTACATATCCTTTCTCAATAGTATCGTGCACATTCCAGGTATTCTGCCATGTCCCCTTATACTTTGTTCCCTCAACCAGTTCCAAATCCAAAACATCAACTCCTTTCTCATGAGGCATCTCTGCAATTACTGACCTAATCCCAGCTTCATCTCTAACATCAGCACTAACTAACATTTTATCACCAGGACGAACATCCGTTGGCTCAACATAAGCATTAGTGATTATAGGGTTATTATTTTCAGAATTAATCATGATGTAATAACCTTCAGCTGCAAACTCCAATTTAGAATATTTTTCAGAAATTTCAAATTCGAGATAATATTCATCTCCCTGTTCCATAACTAAATATTCATCATCAGATTCTTTCAATAGGTTAATGTCAGCATCATTAATTGAGCCTAATTCAATTATCTTATTATCATTTTCATCAATTCTTAAATAAACTTTATCAATATAAGCAGTTTCATCAAGTTCTTCTGTAATTTTTAGTTTAACTTTACCATCAACAATTTCTGTTCCTGTTATATCAGTAAATGAAGTATATTCTTTTTCTTTTGAAGTTGCTCCTGCAATAAAGTCAGAGAGCCATTCATAAGATTTTCCATTGAAAATGTAGATAAATGGAGATGGTGGTGGGGATTGCAGTGTAAACACGGCATCGCTTTCATCGGTTACGCCTGCATCGTCTGACTTGGTTATATTTATTAAATAGTTACTAGTTGGCGGACCTGCTGGAGTGATCCAGCTTGCCGAGCAAGAGCCAGCAGTACAGCTAGAGGCACCTACATTAGCCGCGCTCCAATCGTCTCCTGAATTGCTTGAATACTCTATGTTTACATTTTCTCCATCCCAGCCTGAGGCAGTCCAAGTTATATAATCCGCATACATCGTACCTGCCGTCAAAATCTCTCCTCCATTAGGCTGTGTCACCTCTATTGATTCTCCTGCAGCAACAGTGCCCTCCCTCGCCAAAATATACCCAACAGCATTTGATTTTATCCAAGCTGAGATTGTTATTGCTTCTGTTATGTTTAGGCTGTTGTCATAGCTTATATTTATAAAATCCCCATCACCATCAAACTCCATCCCATATCCGAACCTGCCCTCCACATGCTCTATGAATTTCGCTTTGCCTGCCTCATAATGTGCCTTTACCTCGTCTGCTGTCAGGGCCCGGCTGTATATGGCGACTTCGTCGATTGTACCGTTGAAGTCTGTACAACATGGCGGTGCACCGATGCTAGGTGCTGAATTAGACATGCCTTCATAGAATGGGATACTCACAGAACCATTTAATACACCGTCAACATAACAATAAAATGCATTTCCTCTATCATAAATGCCTGTAATCAAATGCCAATTACCATCATTGATTGTTTTCATGCCGCAATTCGCACTTTCGGTATGACCAGTTGAGTTACCAATGAGAAATGCTATTTTCCCGCCGCTAATACCAAACCGATACCCATTACCGCCTCCAGCATTTCCAATCGTATAAACTTGCCCTGCTGTTTGTGTTGTTTTTATCCAATGGGAAAATGTGAATGGTCCAGATAGTCCTAAAGAGTTTGAAATTTGGATTTTATCCCCATCCCCGTCAAACTCTATCGCATTGCCTGACCTGCCCAGCTTGCGCTCAATGAATTTGGCCCTGCCTGCATCATAGAGGGCTTCTATCTCTTCCTGGGAAAGCGCCTTGGAGTAGATGGCGACTTCGTCTATGGTGCCGTTGAATTCTTCACTATTCCCATCTCTACCTATTTCTAAGTCTTGAGTATTATCTGCAAAATTCAAAGAACAGCTTGCAGATGCTCTCTCTACACCATTAATGTACACTTTCTTTAAACTTCCATTGTAAGTAGCAACAACATAATTCCAATCATTTAATGTCACAGTACCACTATTTGTATTAGTAGCTCCACAACTACCTCCACTCATTTGGTTAGTTTCAAAGTGAATGTATGTACCTGGTCTGTTTAAAGTTATAGCATATTGTTGTCCAGTACCTTTACTAATAATTGCATGCCACGTCTCTGCCCCTCCTATTGGGTATATCCAAGCTACAAGAGTAACCTCATTTTTCCCATTTAAATTTAGTGAACCACTACTAATCACATTTATTCGATTATCAACCCCATCAAATTCTAGAGAACAGCCTTTGCCAGACGGAGTATAGTCTGAATCATCGCTAGCGCATTTCCATTCAGCTCCAACAATTGTTCCGTCATTGCCATAAGATGTCTCATCATCCGTGGTACTGCCGCTGCCATTATCAAAATGCATCAAGAGGACTGTATCCCCGTAAAGCGTTCCTGTGTTCCCGTAGCTTGTGGAATCCAGAGTGGCGTTTCCGTCATCCTCATCAAAATGCATGAGCAGGACCGTGTCGCCAAAAATGGTGCCTGTGTTTCCCTGGCCAGAGGAATCCAGGGAGGCATTGCCGTCTGTTTCGTCAAAGTGCCACATGCCCACTGTGTCATCATCTGGCTCAAAAAGCCCGAGCATGGCTTCATGGTAGGAGTTGTTTATCCCGGATGTTCCTATGTTCCTTAGGGTAATGGTTGCCCTGTTGTTGGTGCAGTAGAAGTCCAGGAGCTGGATTTGCTTGCTTGTCATGCCTGTCCAGTACACGGAGAGGTAGGAATAGCCTGCGCCTGCTATTGCAATAGTTATAAGGAGGAGGATTATTATTGATATTATTGGGGAGATAGCCTTCATGTTTTATATTTGGTTTTCTCTGATATAAATTCAGATAAGTCCCGTTAAGTTGACAAAATAAAAAGACAGGGCCAATGGTCTCCTTCCCTCTTGGTCCTGCCCCGCGCACTTTGGGAGGTGGCGGTGTCGGTTTCCTACCAACCACTATTTTTGTCCTGTTTGCTGCATAATGCCAGTGTAAACCTGCGTTGTTGACAGTTTCTGATGCCCAAGCAACTCCTGGACACTCCTTAAATCAGCACCGTTATCTAACATATGCACTGCGAAGCTATTGCGCAGGGTATACGGGCTGATTGAAGGGTCCAGTCCGGCCATTTTAAGATATTTGTCCATGACGCGGCGGACGCTGCGGGTGCTGAGCCTTTGGCCGCGCCGGCTCACGAACAAAATTTTGGAATCAAGGTTGCTGTCGCTTTGCGCCCCCTTGTTTCTGAGCTCCAGATAGTGCTGGATGACCTCCAAGGTGGATGAACCGATGGGTGCAATCCTTTCCTTTTTGCCTTTGCCCCTGATGTGCACGACCTCGCCCAGGAAGTCTATATCGTCCTGATTCAGGGCCACAAGCTCACTGGCCTTCATGCCCGTGCTGTAAAGCATCTCCAGGATTGCTCTGTCTCTTGCGCCCAGCCAGTTACTTATTGACGGCATCCCAATCAGTTTCTTCACTTCTTCATACACCAGGAACCGTGGCGGCTTCTTATCCAGCTCCGGCATTTTAACTGCCCTAGCCGGATTGGAGCTAATCTGGTTCCTTTCAACAAGGAACGTATAAAAGCTCCGCAGCACGGCCAGTTTGCGTCTTATGGTCGCTTTGGAATACTGCTTCTCATTTAGAAAGGCCATAAACACCCTGACTTTGTTCGTGTCCGCTGAAAGGAGCAGCTGGTCAATATTGGGCTTGCTCTGTCCCATCATGGTGGCCGTCCCGCCTACCAGACCGGCGACAAGAGCTCTGCTGGGCCCGGATGCCTGACCGCTCCCAGAATCGCCAATCAGAAACTCACTAAATTGCCTCATATCAGCATCATAAGATATTACTGTGTGCTCGGAGAAGCGCTTCTCATATTTCAGGTAATCTAAAAATTTTTGGATGGGACTATTTTCCATAATATAAACCCCTTCATTAGTCACTTACTATTTCTTCCCTACTCCAGGGCGTTTCTCGGTAACTATCTGGTGTTTCATTGGAACACGGACGAGGAAATAGGCAGACGGCTCAAATCTCCGGGAAATGCTCGCAAGCTGGAGAAAGTTCCTAATCGTACCAGGGCTGCTGCAATAGCTATGAAGAACGGGTACATGGTCACGGGACTGCTTGTCGCGCCAGGCAGAGCCAAGGGCAACAACCGGATAAGGTGATACCAGTCCGCACTTGGTAAAAGCAATAAGTTCCCTGAGATTAGCGAGCACATAGCCTTCATTCTTCAGAATGTCCTTCGCCTCATCACAAGTCACTGGACGATTTTCAAACTCAACAAGTATGTAACCCGCTCTGGACGGACCGGATTTCGGGTTTGGGAAATTAGCAGTTGTAATTCTGCTATCCGCCAGGTTAATGCAGGACTGGATGAGCGCTTCAACCGTGCTTGAAGTGAAGTATGAAAGGACAAACCAGTGCCTCTCGACTACTGTTACAGTTTGCTGCTCCACGAAGTCCATGAACTCCTCGGTTTGCGTTTCTAAAAGCTTCACGAGCCCGCGAAGGCCGTACTCTGACAACTTATTGAGCATCTTACTGTCCCGCTTCTTCAGTATCTGGTTGCCCCGGCGAATAATATACCCAGCTGTTTTTTCATCAAGCCCGCTTCTGCGCAGACCTATGGCAACCATTTCTTGAAT
>JAUXAH010000162.1 GCA_030614945.1 Phycisphaerae bacterium | reverse complement strand
AAATATTACTGTGCCAGGTGTTTTGAAATCGATGTATTTACTCAAGGCAAAACTATCGATGAAACAATCCAAAATCTTAAGGAAGCAATTACTCTGCACCTGGAGGGGATAGACCCTGCTGAATATGGGTTAGTTAAAAATCCTGGCCTGCTAATAATGTTTGAATGCGACCTTCAGGCTGCTTATGCCTAAATTACCAACCATCTCTTACAAAGAACTGGACAAATAGGGACAACCAGCTATTTTTAGTACTCATTTTCTTATGCTTTTTGTTTTTGGGCTTTAATAATTTTGGCCAGAGACCTTAACGCCTGATTCACTGAGGTTGGCGTTTTAAATACCTTGGCTACGTCCGGGTCCAGCAAAACGATGTTAGTTCCCGCTTTGTACTTTTTGGCGTATTTACCTCTTACGCCTTTACTAAAATCATATTCTTTTCTCATATTAATTCCAATAGCGGAATTTTATATGTTGAGATATCTATTTGGATTCTTCATATAAAGTATCAGGGCAAATATCCTGGCCATGAGGCCATGCTATTGAACCATGAACTCGTTTCACCTCTTTAAAATATTCAAGATCTTTCAGCTCCTGGAATACGCCAAAGTCAAGCAACGGTTTTATGTCGAAGACTTTTTGTTCCTCATTATCGAAGGTTATACACAAAGTGTAATCATCGTTTGGAATAACTTTTTTAACTCTCGGATTCATAGCGCTCACCTTAATGGTTCTATGTTAAATACCGGTTGTCCATTAACAGCCAGCTCCCAATCTGTCATTAAATCCTCTTTATGTATTTCCATCCACGCTTGTACTAATTTCATTCTGCTTGCCTTGATAGAGCCTTCTAATATTTCACCATCAGGTATAGCAACTACAGCTTCTTGGCCTTGATACCTAACATGAATGTGGGGTCGTTTATGTTTTTTGTCATCGGCATAATACATTAGAATAGCAATCCCGTAGAACATTGATATTACAGGCATTATTATCTCCTATTAATAGATAGCACAACTACTCTATCTTACTTTTTTGAGTAATTCTGCAATCTCCAGCATAGAGCATTCTACATAATGAACCATAGCTGATTTGGGAGAAAATGTCAATTATTTTTGGTGGGCTGATTCTACCCTACAATTGGCCGTTTAACAACTCTGTTATGATTGAAGCTGCCTGCTCTTTGGATTTGGCTTTTTGCAATTGTTTTAACAGGTTTTCCTGTCGGCTGGTAAAGACAACAGCAGTTTGCAAATCGAAGCCGGCGACGCCACAGATCTGCTGGATTTTTTCTGTGAGATTTTCGATTCCGGTGCCGAACTTTGCGCTTATCTGCACTGTGTTTGTAAGAATTTGCGGTAGTTTGCCGGCATCAAATTTGGCCGGCAAATCGGATTTATTTAAGACTGTCAGGGCAAGTTTGTCAGCGATTTTTTCAAGAAGGCGGTCGTCAAGCTGGTCGCCGCTTGTACTGTTATCCAGGACGAGCAAGACCAAGTCCGCCTTTTCCAAAATCTGAGCGGCTTTTTCCTGAGATTTTTTTTCGATAATATTCTCAGGTGCTGCTGCAAGCTTTTCATCCAGTCCCGCAGTATCAATCAGTTCTACTGAAATAGGGCCGAGCCGGCACCGGGCGCTGACCCAGTCTCGGGTTGTGCCTTTGATGTCGGTAACTATTGCTTTTTGCCGGCCTGCCAGATAGTTTAACAGCGTGCTTTTGCCGGTATTCGGCGGGCCTGCTATGACCGCTGTGCAGCCCTGAATAATTAGTTTTGCTGTCTGGCTGTTTTCAAGTATCCGCTCGGCGTCGGCTGTAATTTGTTTAAGAGATAGTGCGTTTATGTTCTCCAGCCATTCTGCTATCTTTTTGCCTAAGCCGGCATCGATTTGATTTGCGATTATTTTGGTGCCCTCGATTGTCCTGGCTGCGGGCTGGGTGAGTTTGGCTTCGAGAGTAATTGTATTGACGGATTTTTGTGCAGATAAGATTTTGTATAGGAGCTGTTCTGCGGTCAGGAGCTTGGCGCCGCAGCGCTGGAGCAGCTGCATTATCATTTCTGCGATGAGGGGATTGCCGTGGCAGTTTATGGCGAAGCTATGGGGGCCTTCGCAGCCAATTATAACCTGGTCGATAGTTTCGGTGCCGTCGCTGATTGTGCCGAGCAGGATTTTGCCGGCCTTGAATTTTGGTGGTTTCTTTCTTGCCGGCTTGAATATTTTTTTTATGACAGCCTCGGCTGAATCGCCGAAGACTTGAATGGTCGATATTGCACTGGTGCCTTTGCCGGTCATTACTGCAGCGAAAACACTCATAACACCCTCAATTTAAGTATTTAGAGTTATTGAGGTGGTCTTCCGGTACCGCGCGCAATGCACGGTAAAGTTTTGTCACAAAGACATTGATTATCTGGAAGAAGGGTCTGCCTGCGAGCACTGCGGGGCCATTGACGAGCAAGCATCCGAACGAGGATAACAGGCCGAGTTTAAGGATAGACCGGGCGTCTTCGTAAGGGTCTATTAACAGCGCCGAAATGATGGATGCTAAAGGTAAAACAACGATAATAAGTAAGATGACTCTTTTGACTTTTGTAAGGTTCGATTGGAAGACCGAAAGCAGGCCAATAAGCATACCTGACAAACCTGAGAAACAAATGGCGGACATTAAGAAAATAAACCAGGTTGCCTGGACGTGTCCTGCCCGGATTTCGGGCTCAGACGGCGGATTAAATATATTGTTAATAAGGACGGGTATAGCTATGCGCATAAACAGCAGCAAGTTAAACAGCAAAATGCAGATTAAGAAAATGTCGCACAGCTTTCTGATAAGTTTTCTGTGCTTGACAAATATGGTTGCTTTTGGAGGGGCTGTTGGGGTTGCCGACATTCGATATCTCCGAACAGTTTACCTTATTTTTTCTTCGATGTACTTTCGGTAGGCCAGAACGATGCCTTTGGCGACGAGGTTGGGCACGAAGGAGTCTATGAAATCGCAGTCGTTCTTTATGGTTTTGGCGCCGGCGCCGGTAATGACCGTTTGGGGCCATTTGTCGATTTTTTCTGCGTAGCGCCTGATGACCTCCTCTAATGTTCCGAGAGCGGAATAATACAATCCGCAGTTTATGGCCTCGACCGTATTTTTGCCGTAAGGTGCCTTTGGCCTGGTAACTTTGATACTCGGCAGCTGGGCGGTGTTTTCTTTTAAGGCCAGTGCGCTGATTTTGAAGCCTGGGCAGATGACGCCGCCAAGAAAAATTCCTTTTTTATCAACCAGGTCGATGGTAACGGCGGTGCCGAAATCCGCCACTACTACCGCATCCTCGACGACATCATAGGCGGCTGCGGCTGAGACTACCCTGTCGGTGCCGACTTTGTCCGGTTCATCCACCCAGAGAGTCATCGGCAGGGGTATGTCTTTACCTATGATATAAACCTTTTCGCCGAGGTTGTCTTTTACGATTTGCCGGATGAGTTTGGTCCAGGCGGGTTTGACGCTGCTGACGACAATTACGCCGTTGCGCTTCTTTTCTTTCGAGCTTTCGAGGATGGGGATTTTTTGCCAGGTGGATTTGAAACAATCCGTCAGTTTTTTGTGGGACCGGCCCGGGATGGATTTGATAAATTCTTCTTCGCCATTAAGGAAGAGCCCGATTGTGATATTCGTATTGCCGATATCTACTGCGATTATGTTCATAATTTGTACCTTATGCCTCGTATTTATCCGTACCTTTTCCGGCTACGGCTCGCTCCGCCGAGACGAGTTTACTCTATTCTTTTGCTGATGTCAATCTGTAGCAATAGTGTACGGAATACAAAAAATTTCTAAATTCCGGTAGACAAATTGGCCTGTTCGGTCACTATGTTTATAGAGTACCTCAAGACTTGAGGGTTCCGACTTGACAATACCAAGCGATAGAAAACTGATACAGGCCGTATTTGTCGGCGAGAAAGCAGCCTACGAGAAACTGTATGACCGCTATGCGCCGTTGGTTCGGGCTATCTGTTACGATACTACCCGGAATCTTGCTGATGCTCAGGACCTTGCACAGGACGTGTTTATGCGGGCATACGAGAAGTTGGGGCATCTACGCGACCCGGAGTGTTTTGGAAAGTGGCTTGTCGGTATTGCCCGGCTGCGCTGCCGGGAATGGCGACGACAGAGGTCAAAAGGCCGAGACAAGCATGTTGGACTTGACGATGCCGAGTTGGCTACTGCTAATCCGTCGAATGACGATCGGATAGAACAGCTTCGAGAAATGATTGCGACACTTCCGCCAAAGGAACGGTTAGCTTTGCATACGTTTTATCTGCAGGACAAATCGGCTGACAACGCCCGCAGGATAATGGGACTGTCAAGGTCAGGCTTCTACCGCGTCCTCGAGCGGGCCCGAAAACGACTGGAACAGTTATTGGTTCAAGAACGAGAGGATACACGATGAAAACGCCATTGGATAACGATTTGAATAAAGTGTACGAGTCATTTAACCAGGACCACAACCATCTCCGCCAAACGCTGATGGCTTCGCTGCCCGATAGCACTAAGCAACACAAGCAGACGCTTTGGGTCACCCATATAAGGGAATTTATTGGAGGTACTATTATGAGAAGCAGAATAACAAAGTTAGCCGCTGCGGCGGTGATAATCGTTGCGGTAATGATTAGCATAAGCCAATTTGGAGGTCCAATTGATGGAGCAAGTGTGGCCTGGGCTGATGTGGTCAAGCCGATTCTGAATGCACGGACAGTGATTATGGATATACTCATTGGTCCAGAAGGACGCCAGGTAGTAATTCATGATGAAGTTATGGGCTCGCGTATCCGTCGAACCGTTTCTAACGTACAGGGTACGGACATAATTATCGATCTTGAACAAATGAAAATGCTTGCACTTACGCACGCCGAAAAGACGGCTGTATATGTTGGACTGGATGGACTTGGCAAAATGCCGAACTATCTGGAGTTATTGCAAGACATAGTTGTAAGAATAAAAGATAAAGAGGAATATCAGGTTGAGGAGCGGGGCTTGGAGGAAATTGATGGCCAAGATTACATTGTTTTTATTGCAGAAAGTAAGAATGAAACCATTACAATTTGGGCCGACCCGGAAACAGC
>JAUXAH010000681.1 GCA_030614945.1 Phycisphaerae bacterium | reverse complement strand
ACGGTATCTCCTTAAAATGGCTGGCGTCGCTTGTCGGAACCTGTAACTGATCCGTGCCTGGACGCCAGCCACACTGTAAAAAATGTAAGGCAGTGAAAAATATAAAGGCCGGCACGGCCAGGACCGTAGTGGGGCGAAGCCCTAAGCCGTGCATGGCCAGATGTAATGAAGCCAGGTGAAAAAGAAACGGCTGTGCCTGGGCAGTGTGTGCCTATGAGGTGGAGGCCTCTGGGCGTAGATCCAGGCACAGCTCTGAAAGAAAAAAGGTACTGAGCCAAGAGAGAGTGACATGCGGGCTTGAGAAAACTCGATTTACGCTGCGTACAGGTGCGGAGTTTCTCAAGCCTCGAACCGTCACAAAATGAAGCGTAGCAATTCAGACCTTTCATACCTCTGATTATCGAGTAAACCGACAATAAGTAAAGGGAAAAATAGACTTTATTTTTCCGACCTTATTGTGTCACGTAGTCCGATATCGGTTGCCGTCGTGTCGGACTTTACATAAAGACCGACCAAAAGCCAATTTTCGGCAAAAATGTCTAAAAAGGTGGGGCTATCCATACACGGGCATGCCCCACAACGAGAATCGACCATATTTACCCCTCGACTCGCTGTTCCAGGGGCTCACAGAGGCCGTCTCGTTGCGCGTGTGCTGCACAGGGGCCTCCCCTGAGCCGCGGCGCAGTGGAACGATTCACGCCTGGCACGTCTTTGGTGCGATGGCCGCAACGCAGTGGAGGACAGTAGCACCGCCGTTGTGCCAGGCGGCGCAGCGAAGCGAAGCCGCGGGTTTTTCGTTCCGATGAAAATGGCGATTCAGTAAACAGCCGCCACGTAGTGGCGTCCGCGGCAATTGCTCCGCCATTTCAAGCAAATGCGCTGGTGGTGTCGTTACCACGGGTCCCGGGTAAGCATTTGCGCTCGGAACGTATGAACACACTTGGAGCGAAGCGACTTCCGACTTCTTTTGCGAGTGGTGGGTGCAAGTGAGAAAAAAGGCGAATCCGCAACGCGGCGTTTCGGTCTTATTGAAACACAGCTCGCAGGGATGCTTCCCCGAAACCATCCGCGGAGCGGATTGAGAGCCTTTTTTCTAACGGTGCAAGCAGATAGAT
>JAUXAH010000215.1 GCA_030614945.1 Phycisphaerae bacterium | reverse complement strand
TATTTGGTGTTCAATGACACCTGGCTGACCGCATTGGCATCTCGCTGCAGCCTGTTAAACTCCTCCATATCCATATTTAGCTCTTCAGCGGTTTCTTGTTCTGTGGGTTTGCGGCCAAGATGCGTCTCCAGCGACTGCGTGGCCTTTGTCAACCGGTGAGCACGGGCACGGACTAATCGCGGCACCCAATCCATGCTCCGCAGCTCATCGAGTATGGAACCTTTTATGCGGGGCGAGCAATATGTCTCAAACTTTACGCCTCTGGCAGGGTCGAAAGCGTCGATAGCGTCCATCAACCCGAAAATGCCGGCACTGATAAGGTCATCCAATTCAACCTTGTCAGGCAATTTGCTGTGTAACCGCTCCGCGGCATATTTTACCAGTTGTGCATAATGCTCCATAAGTAGATTACGAGAATGCTCCGAGTGGGTCTTGTGGAATTGTTCCCATATCTGGTCGATATCGAGTTGTTGCTTGGTTTTCATAGGATTCCTCCGTGAAAGGGGCCCCGCTTTGCGGGAACCCGGATTCTATGCTCCTAACAGCTTTTACAGGGCCGACCTTTAAGTTCTATAAACACCGGCATTATTCCTTACCTTGTGGCTCTCCGGCTCTACAGCAGGGGAGACTACCTACCCAATTCCTTATCGACCTTTTGGCCGATAACTTTAGAAGAACCGGTCAACAACTTTCTCAAAAAAACCCACATTGTCGGGCTGTGCGGCCGAACTCTTACTCGATTGCGCCGCCCAGGCCGCCGGCAATGTCTCAGACATATTCACAATTACTTTTCTATCCGCTGTCTGTTGTAACTATTCCGCTGTTTCCTATTGAGGATTACTCGAAAATTGAAATTATTCCTTGCTTCTGCTTCAGTAATTTTGCTGCTGCTCTTTGGTTGAGCGAATTTTCCAAAAGCTTATTTATTTGCAGCTCGATATATTCATCTCGATTTTCTTCAAGAAGCTCTTTGGCGTACTTATCGACTACCGGTTTAACTTCAAAGCTGCCGCTGATGCCGAATTTGATATTTTCAGTGTCACGCAGCACAAGCCGCTGGTTTTGGATATGCTCGTCGATCGCATCGTTCAACGCGGCGGAAAACTCATCCACCACCAAATCCTTGGGGGCAAACCCGGGACTATGGATATTGTTTATGTTTTGGGTGAGGATTTTTTGGCGAGTATGTGTGAACTCGATTACCTTAACGAGTAGTTCAGTGATATTATCTGTTACCAGTGACGACAGATTCATACGCAATCCTTTACTATTAAGATTGGGCCTCAGCAAAAAGCTCATCAAATCTGCAATTCTCATTTAGCCGTAGATTTTGAGCCGTTTCAGATGAGGTGGTTGTCAAAATTTCTCCGATAATTTCTTGTACTTGATTTGCCATTTTATGTACCTGTTCCTTATGTTCAGGGCCGATTCGGCCGGAGAGCTTCTGCCAGTTTGCTTTTATTGGCCGAAGTTTATCATCTAATTCCCGAAGCTTTTCGACAAGTTTGCGCCGCCCGGAAATAAACTCTAACAGCAGCTCCGGTGAGGTCGTTCCAACTGATTGTTGTTGTCTGTCGGTCAGGATTTTGAGCTGATGATATAAATAACGCTGTTGTCTTAAAAGAAATAGCAGCTCCGCACCTATGTCGGTGTTGTGTTTTTTCATAATCAGCCCCTGGCTGTACGTTTCTTGGCAAAGTATAAGGGTGAGAAAAAACAGGAAAGATAACTTGTGAAAGGCGAAGCTGTCTTTCTCATCCTTGATCCTTTCGTCCCTTCCTTGAATTCTTACAGCGAGCACAGCGAAGCAATCTCAAGGAGGTAAAACTGTTTTTACTTTTACCTTGGCTCCAACTGCCGATATCCGGCTCATTATTTGATGCCGCTTAAGCAGGGCACCTTTTGTCAGAAATCAATCTGCCCCTTCTTACTTATTTTTCAGATTACGAAGAGTAACCCACTGCTTTACTGGTGGTTTCTTCTTTACTTAGAATCCGCCTTATTTCCGAAAGAGTTTTTGTTTTCTTAAGCTCAATGATTTTCGATAATTTTTCAAATACCGACTCATCGTAGAGTCGATGTCCTCCCTCAGTCCATTGTGCCTCACGAATAAGTCCCATTATCGTGTAGTTATGAATAGTTTGTCGTGAAAAAGGGGTATAGTGAACTAACTCGCCAATTCGATAGAGCTTGGCGGGTATTTGCAACGGGTGATTTTTAACTTCTGATCGCATCGCTAAAACCTTTTAATAATGAACCGTTAGAAATCTGATAATTAAGAATTCAGAAGATTAAGAAAATAAAACAAAAAGTGGCTATACACATCTAATCGTCGCTCGCAGCTTCCATTTTGGAGAATCATAGTTCAAACCCGGAATCACAGCTCAAGCCAGGAATCACGACTCAAGCTTAGTGCTCTGTGACAGCTTAATTGATGGCTGTCGTTGCGAGTCCTTCGCTTCGCTCGAGGATAAACTCCGCGAAGCCCCTCGGTTTGCTTCGCAAGAAGCAGAGGGGCAAGCAATCTCAACTCATCGAAAGTCCGAGATTGTGGAGCCTGTTGCGAGCGAAGCGAAGCAATCCCAGGCTTCGGGTTTGCTTCGGCACTTCGTGCCTCGCAACCGCTTACGCTCCTCGCAATGACAATTCCTCAAATCACAAGTCACAGGCCAATAGCTTATTAACTTTTTTCAAAACACCGGCTGTTAGTTTCCACCAGGTTCCTTAAAAGGGGTTTTACATTTTGTAAAATGTAAAACCTCTTTTATCGGATGTCAACTTTTTTTTTGTTTTTTTTGAAAAAAAATTTCGCCGTTTTTTGGGGCTGAGTGGCGTTTTGCCAAATATCCTTAGCTGGAGAGCCCGGATAAGGGTCTCTGGTTTTTCTCTAAAGTTCTCGATGTCTTTTGCCGAGGGCCGATGACCAGGGGTTCGATGCAAAGGCCTGGGTTTATTTCGACCTTTAGCTGATACTTTTTCCCAAATGCCCCTACTAAAATATCCGATACAAAGACAAAGGAACTTGTAGTATTACCTGAAGCCGTATGAATAGGACAAAGCTGTACCATTTTTAAACTGTTATGCACCGAAGCAATAAAAGTTCTGAAAATACTATTGACGACCCTGGCGGCGGCATTTCCCTGCTTGAGCAGGTGACTCCGTTGGCTCGGCAGATAAACTGTCTCGACATTGAGCGAATAGCCGATGTTTGCATTAAAAACATTCCGGATTTGGTTGGCGTAAGGTTTGCTTCGCTGTATATACTTGATGAAACAAACAATATCTTGCACCTGTATAAACACAATCACCCGTTTCTTATAAACAAAATAGTTTCCCTGAATCGGGTTCCGCCGTCCCCTATGGTTATGGCTGTAAGAAGTAAAGAGCTCATATTGGTAAGCAACATAGACACCCACAAAAAGCCTATAATTAGAAAATCACAGCGTGCCTTTGCCGAAAATTATAAGACCAACAATTGTGCTATCGTTCCTCTTATTTGTCATGACAGAGTAGTTGGCGTACTCAATTTGGCAGATAAGGTCGAGGGTGATAGCTTCGATTGTCAGGATATTGCACTGATAGAGCTGTTCCGCCAGTTGGTCGGTGCGTCAATTGGCAATATAAAGCTGTTTGAGAAGATACAACGCCAGGCCACAACGGACGGCCTGACTGGTCTTGCGAACCACAAGACGTTTTATGAAATTTTAGAAAAGGAATTATGGCGATCACGCCGATACGGCGGACAAATCTCAGTGATTATGGTTGATATTGACAATCTCAAGAAGATAAACGATGCCTACGGCCACCGTGCCGGCGACAAGGTCATCAGGGAAATTAGCAGAAAAGTAAGAGAATGCATCCGGCAAATCGACACAGCAGCACGGTACGGCGGTGATGAGTTTGCGATCATTTTGCCTAATACTTCGCTCGGCGATGCCACCGTTGTTGCCGAGCGTATGGTTGGGGCGGTTGCACATTCTCCAGCGACCTGGAAAAAAGAGCAGATAGTACTGTCTATTAGCGTGGGCCTTGGCCAATATGACGCTGATACGAATCCTGAGGATATTACAAGCCGTTCCGACCAGGCATTGTACACAGCTAAGCAGGCAGGTAAGAACACAGTGAGAATCTTTGAGCCTTCCGGAAGATAATAACCAGTGATTTTTTCCTAAATTTGGGCTGATTTGGGGAAAAATCAGGGTTTTTTGGGTTATTTTTCGGGGCAATGTTGGTTTTTGGGGTAAAAATGGGGGTTGGTTTGTCAAGTTGCGGGGTTTGGGTAAAATAGGCAAGAAAAAAGCGCTCAAAAACGTTTGAAAACGTTTGAAAATATTCGAAAACGTTTGAAAATATTCGAAAAGTTGTGTGAAATATTCGAAAATATTCAAAAATTTGAGCGGTTTTTTAGCTT
>JAUXAH010000102.1 GCA_030614945.1 Phycisphaerae bacterium | reverse complement strand
AACGGCATCAAAATCGGGTAGCCACACTGCGAAGCCGAGAGGTACCCGGTCGAGAGACCCGTTGACCCACAGACGAATCTGGGTACCTACAGTGCCGACCAGGTAAATTGAGCTCGTCCTGGAGCGTCCTGCGAATCCCCCCAGGGGTGGTCTGCCCAAAATCCCTCCAAATCAGGTAATTCATAGTGGTGTCACTGTATCCGCAATTCCATAGCCCGCGTCTTCACTCCGACGAGCTCGTCCGCGGCCCATTCTCGCGAAGCCACGGGAACCTCCCGAAAATAACCAGGTGAAAAACCCGATAATATAGAAAGTGTGTGCGAAAATAAAAGCGAAAACGTGCGACAAAATAAGCGAAAAAGTGCAGAGCGTGTGTAGGTACAATCCGTATAAAATCAAGTACGTCCGTAAGTACAACCACGTGACATGAAAATACGTCCGAGAATACGACCGCGTGATATAAAAATACGTTCGTAAGTACAACCACGTGACATGAAAATACGTTCGCAAGGACATAGTGACATCGAACACGTCTAATCATTCTAACTTTTTTTAGGCCGCCCTTGCTCGTTCGGCATCCGTGCCTCTCTCGCTGCGGTCGGTACAACTCCTCGTTCGGCGGCTCGCCGCCTTCTCTCGTCGTGTCGGCGCTCCGCCGCCGCTTCGCGGCCGGACGTCCTTCCCATTCGTGGCGTTCCTTACGACTCTGGCAGTTGGTTTTTTCAACCTCGGTTTGCGTCGTCGTCGCTCTGGTCGAGGGCTGCGGGTGCCTCCGCCACTACGCTTCTTACCGCTCGTCCTCGGCTTCGCCTCGTTAGCTCGCTGGTTTTAATTTACCCTGGTCCCGACCTCCGCTCGCATCCTGCTCGCAATCGCCCTCATTCGTCCTTATCGCGGCCGTCCTCATTCGGGCTGAGTCGGTCGGGACATCGGGATAGTTGAACGTGCAAACTCCGACCGCCTTTGGCAGGTCTCCGTTTGCACAGGGGATTTTTCTTAGTCGGGCCGGAACGCATCTGATTCGTGGGGGCCCAATTTCCCCAGACAACGAATCAGTGCTCCGGTTCGCCGCGGGCAATTGCAGTGACGGCCTTGCAGGCCGGATTAGAATGCTCATGCGGCTTCCGGTCCGGCCCTCACAGCGTCGCTGGTAGTCTGCTGACCAGCGACGCGGGGAAAACCTTGTTAAAGCTCCACAGTGAGCAGGAATCCATACGTAGGAATCCACAGCACCCCTGGTTATCCCCGTGTTGATGGCTTGACAGCAACCTCATTCTAAGCCTGTGAGGGCATGTCCCTATCTCCGAGTCCCATAAACTAAATGTCCAATCGCAAAAAATAGTGTTTTGCAGCTTCAAGAACCCCCGATATGTGGTATGTCTGTAACTATCGACGAGGATAGGGCACTGCTGGAGAGCAACCCGAGCGCGTCGATACTGGTGAGCAGGCCGGTGAGCTGATGGAGCACTTCCCCCTCGCACTGTCAGCTCACCCCTGGGATTCTGCTTACCAGGCTATGCGAAAAACTCATCCCAGGGAGCACGAATGCCGGTCGGAGTGTCTTCTATAGTTCATACCAAAGAAACAACTGGGCAAAAGTCCTCCATACCCACCTACGGCGAATCATTACGGCATTCGTGCCGCTCCAAATTCCTGGCTGCTGAGACGACGTATGAGCGGCTGGACAGGGCTAAAGACCATTCTCGAGCAGAGGACTTGCGATGGTGCCGCTCGCGTGCATGGTTTTGTCGACACACCGAAACCGGTGAAGTGCGTGTTGCTTCCAACTCATGCCGACTGCGATGGTGTCCGGTGTGTGCCCAAAGTCGCGTCAACTATATCACGCACGAAGTCAGCGAGTGGACGGCAGCACAAGCCCATCCGAAATTTATAACGCTGACTTTGAAGCACACTGAGGCACCTCTCGACCATCAGGTGAAACACCTGTATCTCTACTTTCAGAAGCTACGCCGACGCAAAGACTTCAAGCGTTGTGTCACCGGCGGAATCTGGTTTTTTCAAATCAAAAAGTCAGAGAGTGACAACCTCTGGCATCCCCATCTCCACTGCCTTGTCACTGGCCTTTACCTACCCCGTCGCCGACTCAGCAAAATGTGGCAGGATGTTACCTATGGCTCAATGGTGACTGATATCCGACCGGTTCATGATCCACAGAAAGCCGCAAATGACGTCGCACGCTATTCGTCCAGTCCAGGGACGCTAAGTAGCCTCGACCTGCCTGATGCTTGCGAGCTTGTTGATGCAATGCAGGGCAGGCGAATCTGTGGGACGTGGGGCACTGGGCGAGCAGTATCCCTCCGTCCTGCACGTCAAACCGACAAGAGTAAATGGACGAACATCGGTAATTGGTTCGCCATCCTCGAGAACCACGAAACGAGTCCAAACTGTAGAGCGATCCTATCTGCATGGCGAAACAAAACGCCACTGCCAGAGGGCATCTCCTACACGATGAACGATTACCTGGACCGCGAACTCGGTCTAAGTTTTTGGGAAAACCTCGACTTGGACGAAATCTACAAACCTGAAAGGAACCCACCATGAAAAAAGTAACGCACAAACACGTCGAAGCCATCTCGCATGGCAAACTGTTTCTGAACAAAGCGTTCGCAACCAATCCGGAGCCGCGATTCAAAAGGGCAATCGAGGAAGATCTCGAGCTACTCGACGAGGTCAAAACCTACCTACTTTGGGCCATGTACAATCCCGGACTCCCGTATCCGGATGGAGGGCAAGAACGTGGGCCAGCAGATGCCGCCACTTGAGATTGAGTATGGTAACCACTGTACTCATTGTTTTGCAAACGGCGAAACTCCGAAATACGTTTACGCTCGTTTCATCCTCATCGTAAGATGCGAGGGCATCGGAAAAGAAGCCTGTCTGTTTCCACCAAACGATCGTGTTTTCAGACTCGTTCAGCAAGTCGGATTCCCATGTAGCTGGCGATACCTCGGTGACATATGGGAATGTTGGTATCAACCCTGGCGTGTAGCTGATGGTAAAGCTGGCCTGTTTCTGAATGACCATAATCTCAAAGTGTACTTCGACGAGACAAAAGACGCATGTCCCCCTGAAGGTACCGTCTGGCACAACGCCGTCGACTGTACTCCAGCCTTGACCTGTGCCATCGAGGGACTCGGTGTTGTCACCTGGACGCCCCAGGCAACCGAACTACTGGAATCCATCAATATGGAGAAAGCAGCAGACCTTTTCATGGAGCTTCGTCCCCTCGAGGATGGCAAACTCGTTTACAAATTCTGTCGAATCGCCGATACGACAAATATAAAAATACTATTTGAGCCGTAAAAACAGCGTTACCGGTAGAGCTGCTGCAGCCGGCGAATCCTACCAGGCCTGGTCAAATGGATCGTAAGACTGGAGTAACACGAAAATGAACCACTTATACAGACTTTCGAAACATTGCCGCTGGTGCGGAAAGCAATATTACGCGCACAAACCACACGACAGAGACGGATTCCATTCTGCAGCATGCAAACAGGCACACCATCGAGCCTGGAAAAACTACGTTACCGCAAGGAAAGCTCGACCGCGATCGCAAAAAGTCAGCTGAGCGGGTCCCTGGAATTGCGGTAACGTGACGTCCCCCTGTCGTGAAAAAAAGTTTGTATCACGTTCCCGACCGTGATATATTGAGTGCAGCAGCCGAAACGTAGTAAGCTGCTGCATTCTGCTTTTTGAGGAAAAGGAGAGAGACATGGCTGGTATACTTTTTGGTGCTGGAGTGGTTGGGATGTCCGGTTCGATCGGTGGAACCACTTTCAGCAAAAACCGTTACGGGTATTATTCACGGGCCCGTACAAAACCCGTCAATCCAAACACGACAGCACAGCAAGCAATACGTGCTGCCATCGCCTTTCTAACTGCAAGGTGGTCAGACACCTTGACAGCAGTCCAGCGTGCAGCCTGGGATCTATATGGTGACAACGTTGCAATGAAAGGTAAATTCGGCCAGACTATCCACCTGACCGGATTCAACCACTACATCCGGAGCAATTCGATTCGCAAATATGGTGTCGTCGCCATCATCGATGATGCACCGGTCATCTTCGAACTACCCGCAAAAGACCCGACTCTGGCAGTCACCGCCTCCGAAGCTACTCAGCAAGTCACCACTGCATTTGATAACACAATGGCGTGGGCAGTTGAAGATGGTGCCTTCATGTTCCTATATCAGGGTCAACCGCAAAACGCTCAGCGTAATTTCTTCGGTGGTCCCTGGAAGGGACTCGCTGGCATTCCCGGTGTCGATCCAGGTGGAGCCGTAACCCCCAATGTTACCGCATCCAAATACGGAATCGCCGAGGGTCAACACCAATGGATTTACGCTCGAATCTCCAGGGCAGATGGGAGATTGTCGGAACGATTCCGAGACGACACCTTTTGTGCCGCGTAGTCCGAGGTTTTCAAGTACAAGCGTAATAGCTGGTGCACCGTTTGCAGCCGTGCGAGTATTTTTCGATACTCCGATGGATACCGGTGTCACCCCAGCCGCGGCATCCTTTCGTATCGTGGTTGACGGTACACCCATCATCCCGACTGGCGTTGCATGGAATACACCGTCCAGCATCGATTTAAGCTGGGGGACTCCCAACGCCACAGTGTCCGGAGTTGTACAGCTAATTACCTGGGACGCGAATCTTCGTAGCTCAACCGGTGTAATCATGACCGCACCGCAAGAAATCGTATTTTTCCCGTAGGAGGTAACTCATGAAGTTTGGAAAAGACTTATGGGAGGCGTTGACATTCCTCATCGCACTCCTCAAACTGATCATCAAAATGTTCGGAGACGACGATGACAAAGAAATCGCCAAAAAGAACAACATCAAAGTCGAGTAGCAGCACTGCGAAGCGAAAAGGTACCTGGTCAAAAGACCAAGTGACACATCGCAGATTGTGGATACCAGCCCGACGTTGAGCCGATTCTGGTCCAGAAAATAACCCTCGATTGCAAGCCGTAAACGGCGATTCTTGATTGCTCGAATAAGCCGGCTCAACCCCCCCATCTCATTTTTCGGTTTAGTGGTTGCGGTTCGTCGTAGACCTTTGCATATCACCCTCTCTCTAACGCACTTAAAAATCTTCCGAGTCCTATTGCCCTTAGTCGTCTATGTCACCACCCTGTTTTTACTCTGATATGGTGACATCGAGACGAAAAATAGGTGAAAAACCCGATAATATAGAAAGTGTGTGCGAAAATAAAAGCGAAAACGTGCGACAAAATAAGCAAAAAAGTGCAGAGCGTGTGTAGGTACAATCCGTGCAAAATCAAGTACATCCTAAGATACGTAGTGACATCGACAACGATAAATTGACATCGAATCATCGTAACGAGTCTGTACATTCTAAGGAACAATCGCAAGCTAAGAACCAGACCATTCGTAGGAAAAAACAAATCTCCACCCACCCACCCAACAAATCGCACGTCGTAGTCGTTTGCTGTTTTCCGTGTTTTTTTTTCTTTGTGGCCCCCGTCGCGGTCCCCGCTCCGGCCGCCGTGGCCCTTCCGTACGTTCCCGGCCGGAGATGTCCTAATCTGGCTTCCCAACTCATTTCACTCGACACAGACAACCGACATACCTGTAACCACACAGTTCGAGTAAAAGTGAGTTGGAGCCAAGATTAAGATCGGACATCCTCCGACCCTTTGAACAATAAACAAAAACACGCACATACTGATTTTCAGCCAAGTGTCTGAAAATCCTTCGATTGCCAAAGGTCAATCTCATACTGGTAAGTGATTTTATTAGATTTTTCGAAGCGAAAAATCTTCTGTGAACATAAAATCACGTGGACATCCGAGGGATGTCCCTATGTGACGACAACGACAATCGACTGGGGGACGGGTCTCGCTTGTCGTTAATCCGTGTGCAGTTTTGCCGAAGGTTCTTCCCCCACCGTACCCCCCTATCTCCTTGGCTTATCGCTGATATGGAAGGGGATACTGTTTAGCGGGGGGGAAGAACCATCTCAAAAAACTTTAAACCGGCCGATTCCCCACTCCTCAAAGTAAAACTTTGAGCAGTCACCCCCTCGACCGGACACGGATTAACAGACACTTACAACACCTGTGAGCTTCCCGGGATATCTTCTGTGTTGTAAGTCGCTCGCCACCGTCCCCCAGTAAATCGCCGGTGGTCTGCTGACCGGCGATAGAAGCTCCGCTGGTGGGCTGCTGCCCAGCGGCGGGATTAAACACAGCCAGAGCTTCACAGTGAGCAGGAATCCATACGTAGGAATCCACAACACCCCTGGTTATCCCCGTGTTGATGGCTTGACCGTAACCTCATTCTAAGCCTGTGAGGGCATGTCCCTATCTCCGAGTCCCATAAACTAACTGTCCAATCGCAAAAAATAGTGTTTTAGATCTAAACTCACCCCCGATATGTGGTATGTCTGTAACTATCGACGAGGATAGGGCAATGCTGGAGAGCAACCCGAGCACGTCGATACTGGTGAGCAGGCCGGTGGGCTGTTGGAGCTCATCCCCTCAAGCACTGGCAGCCCACCCCTGGATTCTGCTTACCAGGCCAATGCGATAAACTCATCCAGGGAGCACGAATGCCGGTCGAAGTCGAACCTCGAGTTCATAACAAAGAAACAACTGTGCAGAA